>VGHV01000438.1 GCA_016868095.1 Betaproteobacteria bacterium | reverse complement strand
CGTGTGCACACTTACCCCGCCTTTGTTAAGCCGATTGCCACCACCGAGTACAAAACCGCGACCCCGACCGCCATCGGATATCACTTTTCCCGCCACTTTTTGCCACTTTTTCCTACAATTTGACACTTTACGGAAAAGGACCTGCGGGGTCAAGTTGAATGACCCTAAATTTGTCAATCATGACAATGACTTAGCTGGGAGGGGAAAGCGGGTCTATAGGCCGGATTCTGTAGGGCAAAAAGCCTGACGATCATTCATCTTGGCGGGCTTTCACAAGCCCGCTCATGCCACCTACCCACATACGCAATCAGCGATGGACCATCGATGGGCTAAGCACGAAGGCTGGCGCGCGCATGCCTATTTGGTGTTGCTCCAGGTGGGGTTTAGCCTGCCAGCGCTGTCGCCAACGCCGCGGTGGGCTCTTACCCCACCATTTCACCCTTACCTACCAAGTCGAAACCTGGCAGGCGGTATCTTTTCTGTGCCACTTTCCGTCGCCTTGGGTCTTGGCTGCCCGAGGGCAACCCTGACTTGCTGCGCCTGGCCGTTAGCCAGCACCTCGTCCGATGGAGTCCGGACCTTCCTCTGGAGGCCTTGCAGCACCCAGCGATCGTCCGACCCGCTTTCCTATGCGCATATTAAACCGATAGCAGCAACTGATGAACCGCGAAGGCCGATTAAGCGTCCCGTAGCGCCTCGGGATGGTCCTCAACATAAGCACGAACAATCGTTTCAAAATCTCGATCGGGCGAGAAACCCATGGCAAGAGCCCGAGCGGTATCAAATCGGGCTGCCCAAGTGTTGACCAGACGCAAGACGGCTGGGTCGGCTTGTTGTTGAACCAGGGCCACGGGCTTTTTGCCCGCCACAGCCTCGAGTGCTGCCAACTCCTCTTGCATGGTCACCGTCAGACCTGGCAAATTAATGGCACGATGCCAGCCCCAGGCCGAGGGCGCAAGGCTTAGCGCGTGCATCAACATCTTCACCACCGCTCGCGGCGAAGCGACCCACATCGCGGTTGAAGGATCCACCGGCAGCACCACCGCTCGCCCTGCAAGCGGCTCGCGGATAATGTTTGAGGCAAAACCTGATGCCGCGCCGTTGGGTTTGCCAGGTCGGACAACCACCGTTGGAATACGCACCGAGCGCCCATCGATAAAGCCCTTACGGGTGTAGTCCTGAACGAGCTGCTCGCCGATGTATTTCTGAATGCCATAAGAGCCCTGGGGCGTGGGCGTTGTGTCGTCGCGCACAACGGCAGGCAAATCGCCACCAAACACCGCGATCGAGCTTGAATAAAGGATACGAATCAAGCGGTTCTGCGCCCGCGCAGCCTGCAAAAGGTTGCGTGTACCGTCAAGGTTGACTCGCATGCCCAGGTCAAAATCTGCCTCGGCAGTACCACTGACCACCGCAGCCAAATGAATGATGGCTGCGCTGTCCTCACGGAAAAGCGCGCTAACCTGGTGAGGATCAGCAATATCGCCAACCACATAGTGCAGCTTTGGATGCTGAAGCGTTCCCACTGCAACATCAAAAGCGGTGATCGAACGGATCGGCGTGCTCGCCTCGGGGGCAAGTTCTAGCGAACCGGCCTTAAGCAGGCTTGCGATGCACTGTTGTCCCAAGAATCCTGACCCACCGGTCACAATCACATGCATCGCAACATCTCCTTAATTGGGGTTCGCAGGCCGTCTGAAAACACTGCGGTCATCATAAAAAGCCGGGCTTTGATTGTCGGGATGCCACCCTGGCACACCCAGCAAAGGAAGCGGATAAAGTTTAAGTGTATCGCTCAGAAGCCTAGCGAGCCATGGGTCCAGAAGGCTTGGGCTTACATGCTCCGTTGCGGTTTGCGCAAGGCCACCAACACCGCGCGCTTGGCCACCGACACTTTGGGCGGGGCCACTGATACCTTGGGCGAGGCCGGCGCTTAAGCCCTCTGGCAGCGCAAGGATCAAAACATGGGCCGTGAGCGCCTTATATGGCGCCAAACACTTCTCGTAAAGCGCATGGCCAAACATGAGTAAGCCCTGGGCTTGATCGATCCGAAGCCACCGTTCGCGTTCGGCAACAAAAAGCCTGTGCCAATCGCGATCGCGAAGCGCATCGCTTAAAACCGGATCGAGGTCTAACCAAATAAGCGCTTGCTCATCGATGAGCGTTGCTTTGTCCCGCATCGGCCCGCGGGTGCCGGCTTGCGCTGGGGCAGCCAGGGCATGCATACGATTGAGTTGAGCCTTGCTTAAAGGCCATGTCAACCAGATCAGCGCATTGAATAAGTCATGCCACTGACCCTTTCCTTCAAGTCGCGTGGGTACCTGGCCGTAACGATCAATCCAGGACTCATAACCCTGACCCGACCACTGAGCCTGATCGATAAAGACGAGATCAAGCCCGCGGCCATTGCGACATGAGCGCTGCAAGGCCTGGCTGTTGAGCCAGTCGAGCCGGGACTTAGCGTCGGGGATTTTAAGAACGGTGAGCAAATCAGAGCGAATCGGCTGCCACCAGGGATGAGCAATGCTAGTAATCGACAAAGCCATCAAATCGCCAGGGAAGGGACTCACCGCCTGCAAGCGGCACAATATGACTGTCTCCAAAACCCAAGCGTTGCGGGGTTTCACAGGCTTCAGGGACTAAACGGATGCTGCGCGTGTTGGCTG
>VGHV01000437.1 GCA_016868095.1 Betaproteobacteria bacterium | reverse complement strand
AGTACGGCATCGATTACAAGGGTTGCGCCGTGTTGGTGGCCTACGACAAGCAAAGCCAGGACATCGCGCAAGGGGTCGATGAGGGGCGGGGGCTTGATCTTGAACAAGGTGCAGGCGATCAAGGGCTTATGTTTGGTTATGCCTGCGACGAGACGCCGGTTTTGATGCCCGCAGCCATTCACTATGCTCATCGCCTTGTTGAAAGGCAGGCGCAGCTGCGACGAGATGGTCGTCTGCCCTGGCTCAGGCCCGATGCGAAAAGCCAGGTTACCCTGCGCTACGTCGATGACAAGCCGCATAGCGTTGACACCGTAGTCTTATCCACCCAGCACGCCCCCGATATAGCCTACGACGAATTGCGTGAAGCAGTGATTGAAGAAATTATCAAACCGGTGCTCCCCAAAGCATTGCTGCAAGGCGAGGTGAAATATTTAGTCAACCCGACAGGACGCTTTGTTGTCGGTGGCCCTCAGGGCGACTGCGGTCTAACAGGGCGAAAAATCATTGTTGACACGTACGGGGGCGCGGCGCCCCATGGCGGCGGTGCATTTTCAGGCAAAGATCCTTCAAAGGTCGATCGTTCGGCTGCCTATGCCGCCCGTTATGTTGCCAAGAACGTTGTCGCCGCTGGCCTTGCGAGCCGCTGCCAGATTCAGGTCAGCTATGCCATCGGTGTGGCACAGCCTACATCGATCATGGTGACCACTTTTGGAACCGGAAAAATTAGCGACGAGCGCCTTGAGGCGCTTATTGCCAAACATTTCGACCTGAGGCCCAAGGGTATTGTCCAAATGCTTGATCTACTTCGACCGATCTATCAAAAAACCGCTGCGTATGGTCACTTTGGCCGTGATGAGCCCGAGTTCAGTTGGGAAAAGACCGATAAAGCTCAAGCGCTTCGCGCCGACGCGGGCCTTTAAGCCTTGGATCAACAAGACCTTTAGGAGCCAAGCCAAACATCGATAAACCCCTAAGCCCAGGGTTTATCGATCGGTTGATTTCGAATAGCGCTACAATTTAGGCTCGATCTGAATGCCCGAGGAGCGTTGCGAGGTGTGTCCGTCAGCTGACACCCCCAGGCTTGGGCAGGTTGCTCAATTGAGCGACTTTGCAACGGCGCTCGCCCACTTTGTTTTTTTGAAAAGGAGGGCGCAGCATGAGCGCTGTAGCCAGTCAAGTTATCCCTCACCCCGCCATCAAACATCCAGCCATCGGATCATTTACTGATTTCGTTGTTGCTGACCTGTCATTGGCCGATTGGGGCCGGAAAGAAATTCGCATTGCTGAGACCGAAATGCCAGGTCTTATGGCGATACGCGATGAGTTTGCCGCTTCTAAACCCTTAAAGGGCGCAAGAATCACTGGATCGCTTCACATGACGATTCAGACCGCAGTTCTCATTGAGACCTTGGTTGCTTTGGGGGCCGAAGTTCGTTGGGCTTCTTGCAATATTTTTTCCACCCAGGACCACGCAGCGGCTGCGATTGCTGCAGCAAGGATTCCTGTGTTTGCCCACAAGGGTGAAACCTTGGCGGAATACTGGGACTACACCCATCGAATTTTCGAATGGGCCGACGGCGGCAGTACCAATATGATTTTGGATGACGGCGGCGATGCCACCTTATTGCTACACCTTGGCGCCAAAGCGGCAAGCGATAAGAGCCTTCTCGAACATCCAGGCAGCGAAGAAGAGGCTGCTCTTTTTGCTTCGATCAAGTCGACACTGGCTAAGGACCCAGGTTTTTATCAGCGACATCTGAGCGCTGTGATTGGTGTGACCGAAGAAACGACCACCGGCGTGAAGCGCCTTTATCAAATGGCCGAGCGCGGCGAGCTTGCTTTCCGAGCCATCAATGTCAATGACTCAGTGACCAAGAGCAAGTTCGATAATTTATATGGATGTCGCGAGTCCCTGGTCGATGGGATCAAGCGCGCTACCGATGTCATGATCGCTGGCAAAGTCGCGGTAGTTGCAGGCTACGGCGACGTGGGCAAGGGTTCAGCACAGGCCTTGCGTGCTTTGTCAGCGCAGGTTTGGATCACTGAAATCGATCCGATTTGTGCTTTACAAGCAGCCATGGAAGGTTATCGAATCGTGACCATGGACGACGCCTGCGATCAAGCCGATATTTTTGTCACCGCAACCGGTAACAAGGATGTTATTACTCGCAAGCACATGGCTCGCATGAAGGATCAGGCCATTGTTTGCAATATCGGTCACTTCGATAACGAAATCGATGTCGCTGGTTTGAAAGAATGTCGTTGGGAAAATATCAAGCCTCAGGTCGACCATGTGATTTTCCCCGATGGCAAACGCATCATTTTGTTGGCCGAAGGTCGACTGGTTAACCTTGGTTGCGGCACAGGACATCCCTCGTATGTGATGAGCTCCTCATTTGCCAATCAGGTGATTGCCCAAATCGAATTGTTCCAGTCCAAAGATCGCTATGAAACTGGCAAGGTTTATCTGCTGCCCAAACATCTCGATGAAAAGGTCGCCCGCTTGCAGCTCAAAAAGCTCGGCGCAAAACTAACCGAGCTGACCGCAGACCAGGCAAGCTACATTGGCGTTGACGCGAAAGGACCTTATAAGCCCGAGACTTATCGATACTAATGTTATAGCGTCTAAGAAGCCCCAGGGACTCGAGAGGTATTGATGCGACTTGACCAGGCCTTGAAGCAACGAGGCCTGGTT
>VGHV01000436.1 GCA_016868095.1 Betaproteobacteria bacterium | reverse complement strand
ACACTCTCTCTCTTTAATGCAAGGCGCTCTGACAATTTCGCCTGACGGCCGCGGTACGCCTGATGGCCGGAGTCATTGATATTAGGGGCCCTAACTTCTAGAGTAAAATCAATATTTATATGTTTTTGTATAGATTTTTTACTATGCTAAATAATGAACATTACCTTTCGACAATTAAGGCTTTTTCTCGCGCTGGCTGATAGCGGCAGCGTCAGTGCGGCTGCAAGGCGTATGCACGTCACCCAACCCACGGTTTCAATGCAACTGAAAGAGATCTCCCAGCAAGTCGGGATGCCTCTCTATGAAGTCGTTGGCAGGAAGCTTTCATTGACCGAAGTAGGCAAGCGTCTTGCCAATACGGCGCGCGACATAACCCACTGCTGGGAAAGTTTTGAGCAAGAAATCGACGCATTCCAGGGATTGACGCGCGGCAAAATACGCGTTGCGGTGGTTAGTACGGCTAAGTACTTTATGCCGCGATTGGTTGGTTCATTTTGTAAGCTTCATCCAAATATCGATGTTGCCCTTGAGATACTGAATCGCGATAGCGTAGTCGAGCGACTTCGAGACAATAGAGATGATTTTTATATCATGTCGATGCCACCAGGCGATATCGAATTAAACGATGAAAGCTTTATGCAAAATCCAATTGTGGTGATTGCCTCAATCGGTGACCCTCTCGGCAAAGCTAAATCCTTGCGGCTAAATGACTTGGCCAAGCACCGATTCATACTCCGCGAAAAGGGATCGGGCACACGTATGGCGGCGGATCAACACTTCCGTGCCATGCGATTTCGCCCAGATATTCGCCTCGAACTTGGAAGTAACGAGGCGATCAAGGAATCAGTGGCGGGCGGACTCGGTCTTGGTGTGCTATCGCGGCATGCTTTGCACCGACATGACGGCGAGCATGGTGTACGCATACTTCATGTCAAGGGATTCCCCTTAGCATCGGCCTGGCATATCGTGCACCCAAGCGCCAAAAAACTCTCGCCACTTGCGCAGGCCTTTAAGCAGCACATTTTGACGGAAGTCGCCAAGTCATAGGCAAGGTATCAAGTTATGATAATTAGGGCGCTGGTCTATTCGGGCCACTTAAAGCAGGCATGCGCGGGGTACCTGCGGCTTACCGCAATCCTATCGAATCAGTGCTTTTAATCGTGCGCGCTCTGGCTCATTGGGGACAATACCGGTTGTTTCAGCTTCAAGAACGATATCGCCCTTGGGATTTTTGACGAAAACCTCAGCGCGTCCACGACCCCGTTCGTCGATCGAACAGATATGCCATTCGCAATATAAGAGCTCGTCTGCGTAGACAGGGCGCCTGAAACGGAAGGCCATTGAGCTTGCCAACCACCCGATTTGACCACCAATTTCCGTGATCAGGCTGGCGGTGAGTAATCCATGGGCAATCGGTGATCCAAGACCCTTAAGATCGATATAAACCTGATCATAGTGGACTGGATTGAAGTCCTTAGACAGTTGAGCAAAAAGCTCGATCTCTGCTGGACTGAAGCTGCGCGAGATCGCAAATCGATCGCCTACGTTGAGACCTGCGGCAGCACGCCGCCTTATATCGGTCATAGCAGATTACAGGAAGCCAGCGTCGCCGCCTTCTTTCTTGCGTTCCATGATGATGCGCCCTTCCTGATGGAGCATCCGCCCGGTTGTGAGAATTTGCTTTTGCGCATCTTCGACATCAGCAACCTTGATCGGACCGCGCGCTGCAAGGTCCTCACGCACGGTGTCGGCAGCCCTTTTGGCCATGTTCTTAAAGATTTTTTCGCGAAGCTTGGGTGAGGCACCCTTAAGCGCAACAACGAGAATATCTTGCGTTACCTCAAGCATAAGGGTTTGGATTCCCTTGTCTTCAATTTCAATAAGATCCTCAAAAGTAAACATCTTCTCGACAATTGCATCAGCAAGTTCACCGTCGTATTCGCGAATCTTGCCGATGGCATCCATATCCATACCACCCGATAAGAGATTGAGGATTTCGGCAGTGGGAATGACGCCACCGACGTTGGAACGCTTGGTATCCTGCGCTCCAATATTCATCATCGTCTCGTTGAGTTCCTTCAAAGCAGCAGGCTGCACTTTTTCCAAGAGGGCAACTCGCAAGACCACTTCGTTACGGACTTCAGCAGGGAAGAGTTTCAAGAGGGCTGAAGCCTGGGGAGGCTCATAAAAGGTAAGTATGGTTGCCAATACCTGAGGATGCTCGTTTTTCAGGATCTCAAAAGCCACATCAGGATCTAAGCGCTTTAAGGCGTCTAGGCCTGACATATCAATGGCAGCTTCGAGTTTCCCGAGCAAATCGGAGGCACCTTCCGAACCAAGCGCCTTTTGCAACATGTTTTGCATAAACGAGTCGGTATCGAAAGCAACCTGAGCGTTACTGATGGTTGCCTCCTTGAAGTCACGCAGGACTTGCAAGAGCATATCGCGATTCAAAGCGCGCACTATCGCCATCTTGCTTGAGATACGTTGAACTTCAATCGGCGTAACCTGGCGCAAAACGTCAGCAGCCACTTCTGCGCCCACTGAAAGCAAGACCACCGCTGCTTTCGAAGCACCATCAAGATCCTCAAAACTCATCGGCGCCTTACCCGCCGATTTAGCGCCCTCTTTGATTTGTTCGGCTAGAGACTTTGGCCGCTCAACTTTCACTTCTTCTTCGGCCATTACAGCACTCCAGC
>VGHV01000435.1 GCA_016868095.1 Betaproteobacteria bacterium | reverse complement strand
TCTCGAGCGCCTGCTGGCCAATTTTGGCGTGTAAGGGGCCGAGATCGGTCATCGATGGGTCCTTCGTCACTGCCGCCCCAGCACCAAACACACTGGGCGCCTGGGCCAACAAAAGCTTCTTCCAATCAATGATTTGATTCGGATGCAACTCAAATTGTTGGCACAACTCAGCTAAGGTCTTGTCTTCTCGCAAGGCTGCTAGTGCAACCTTGGCCTTAAACTCTGCACTGAACACTCGGCGTGTACGACGCCCTGACGATTTACTCATGGGTATCTCCAGCCAAGGCCTCTCACGCCTCGGCAAAAAAACCCAGTATTACACTTATCCAACCTGTTCAAATTCCCCGAGCCACTTCTCAGAGAAGGAAGACAGCGCTCTGCGTAATGTACTCGTTAACGCTTAGGATCGCTTCATCACAAACCCCCCTTAAATTTAAACCGTAATGACCGCCTGGATTGATCTGTTTTCGTTGAAGAACCCGCCTGAAGGGTTTATTGAAAATCCTTACGCCTTCTATGGGGAGCTTCGCGTCAGGCGACCCGTCCACTGGCTGAATCACAACACCGTATTTTTAACTCGCTATAACGACGTCGTAGCGATGTACCGGAGTTCAGTGGTGAGCTCAGACAAGCAGAAAGAGTTTGGCGATAAATTTGGACACGATTCACCCTTGTATCAACATCACACGACTAGCCTCGTCTTCAATGACCCACCGCTTCATACTCGTGTGAGAAAGCTACTGATCGGAGCCCTACAAACGAGATCCATAACAACCATGACAGAACCTCTTACAAGGCTGGTCAATGCATTGATTGATCGCATGGAAAGCAAAAGGGATTGTGATTTTGTTCGAGATTTCGCAGCACCAATTCCCATTGAAGTCATCGGCAACCTGTTGGTGATCCCCCCTTCGGATCGAGGGCCACTGCGGCAATGGTCCCTTGATATCCTTTCAGCACTTGAACCTCAGCCGAGCGCAGGGGTGCTTGAACAAGGCAACCGAGCTGTCAGCGAGTTTTCACTGTTTTTAAAAGACTTGATTGCCCATCGAAGGCAGCACCCCAAACGGCCAGAAGAGGATCTACTTTCCAAGCTCATCTTGGGTGAGGTGAATGGCGAAAGGCTCAGTGAACATGAACTCATTCATCAATGTATTTTTCTTTTGAACGCTGGACATGAGACAACCACGAATCTGATTACCAATGGGCTTGTATGTCTTCTGTCACACCGAAGCCAGTGGGAGTTGCTCTGTGGCCATATTGATTTAGTGCCTATGGCGGTTGAAGAGTGTTTGCGCTACGAGAGTCCGCTTCAGCTTAATAACAGGTTGCTTACTGAGACTGTTGAACTCGATTCAAAAGATGCATCCAGTCGCCCGATAGTTCTACCGCAGGGAACATTCTTAACCTTAGGCGTTGGTGCTGCCAATCGAGATCCTGAAGTGTTCCCTGAACCCGATCAATTTGACATCGCAAGAAAGCCCAACCACCAACTTGCTTTTGGGCACGGACCGCATGCATGCGCTGGTATGAGCGTTGCAAGACTTGAGGCGAAAATTGCATTTGAGTCATTAGTCAAACGAGTGCCCGCGATAGAGCTTGTCGGCAGTCCTAAACGCGACCCCCGTATTCGCTTTAGAGGTTTTCAGCAAGTCGTTGTGCGCATGTGATCAAGATCAAAAACTTTTTACGACCTGACCCCATTTTGGCTAGCAGAAGCAGGCCCCTTTGCGGCGGACTGCGGCGAAGAGTCGGCGTGGATGGGTTTTCTGAAGGTAGTGGGCTCGGGGTTGACGACTAAAATTTTCATCCAGGCTCAGTGCAACGTGCGGTTGTCAGCTGCTAAGACGTTCGAGGGTCTTTTTCGCGCTCGCTCGCAGTCAAGCACGATGCGATTGATTTCGGTCTCAACAATGATCGACATCTGCTGGAAGTTTTTCAGCAGTCCTTTTAAGTCGTCTACTGCTGCAGGTTTGCTTGGGTCATCAAGTAAGTTAGCTGCGCCGCCAAACATGTCTCGCAGATCGAAGAGCACATCAACAGATTGATGCGCTTTCTCTGGTAAATCGATTGCTTCGTTGCCCCCAAAGAGTCCTTCGAGAAAGCCTTCCAATTCTTGGCGACGAACTTGCGCAAGGTGCGCAATGCTTTGTCTCGTTGGCTCGGTGTTGAATCGAACTAAGTGAAACGGATCGCGATTTTTCTGGTGGCCCGTTAGGCGATTCCAAAGTCCGGAGAGCAAGACATCAAAAAGCACGCTGACTTCATCGGGTGTTTCAAACACCGGAAACTCACCACCCCAAAGTGACTGAACGACTTCAATGGGGGACATGTGAAAGCTTGGCGAAGCGATGCTGCCTAGAAATAGTGTCCGAACTGTGTGAAACGGTACAGGGCAGTTGTAGCGCGCTAGCATGGCGATAACATCGTGATCGCTCAACTTACTTGGTTTGTGTTTGCTCATGGTGTTCAAGTTGAGTTGGTTGCACTGGCTGTTGCCCACACAAGCATAATAGGCATAGTTGCCGTTCAAACCAAGCTCGGCGGCTTGTGACCAGCTCCAGGCACGAGCCTTCGATCCACAACTCATAAGGTCGTTACCAATGGCTGATGAAGATCTACGCGCCGAACTCGAGCGCTTGCGCAAGGAAAATGAAGCGCTCAAGGAAGCGCCCAAAAGTCGCGTCACTATGAAGGTGAGC
>VGHV01000434.1 GCA_016868095.1 Betaproteobacteria bacterium | reverse complement strand
AAATCCCAACGCGCCATCATATCCATGACCGCTTGGACATGCGGAGCATCGCTTGCCAGTCGGCGATACCATGAAACATCGTCAGGGCTGAGCACTGATCCTGTTCCTGCCAGCAAGCGGTCGACCCAGTCACTGTGACGCGATCGCCAGGCGGTGAGTTGAGCCAGGCCTGGCACAAAGTCGAGCACTTGTGCTGCCGGTGCAAAAACATGGCCCAAAAGTCCTGGCAAAGGCAGCAAAGCACCATTAAGACTGATCACCGACTCGAGTAGCTTACCGGAAGTAAGTCCAAGGCGCAGTGCAAGTGCTGCCCCAGCCGAATGCCCTACAAAGACCGCAGGGTAAAAGCCAAGCGACTCAATCAGTGCTGCGAGCAGTCCTGCCATATTGGGCATGGCCATATCCGAGGGGCGCGCACCCTGGGTCCAACCATGCCCGGGCAGATCGGGCATGAGCACCTCATGGTCTTGCGCAAGTAGCGGACCAAGTTTACGAAAGCTATGCGTGGACGAGAATGTTCCGTGCAATAGAACAATACGCCGGGGAGGTTTTGATGGCGACTCAGCCCCCGAGGGCATTAACCGTTGGATGTGCCAGCGCAAATGGCCAAGCGCAATAAAGCTGCTAGCACTTCGCAGTGGCCAATCTGCCCCCTCACGCTCCCAATGCCAGCCGCTTCGCACGATTAACTCGCCAGCGCGACCAGGCCTTGGGCGTTTGCATAAGGTAGCAGCATATAGCTTGCCCGCATCGCCTGGGCCATCGATTGGGCCTCGCTCGACGGCCTTGGCGCCGTATCCACCCAGACAAGCCTTGATCCGCTAAGGGCAAGCTTGGCCAACAGCTTGGCCTGATGCTGCGCATCGTGCATGGCTTTGGCTCGTCCAGGCTTACCTTCTATATCGATATTGGCCTTGCCATCACTCAGCACAATCGCCTGGATTCGCTGGCCCTGTCGGCGCCAATTCGTGATCAACTTGCTCGTCAGCGCAAGTGCACTGGCAAGCGGTGTACCGCCACCGCCAGGCAATGCCGCAAGTTGGCGCTTGGCCCGGGTGAGCGAGCGTGTTGGTGGCAGCAAAAGCTGAGCCTGATCTAAGCGAAACGCAATGACTGCGACCTGGTCACGTCGCACATAGCATTGTGCGAGCAAGAGTTCGACCGCGCCTTTTACCTCAGCCAGACGGTGCAAGGCCGCCGACCCCGAAGCATCAACAACAAAAACCGTGGTCAGTTGATCGCGTTGCTCATAACGATGCACCCGCAAATCGGAGCGCTCGATCTGCAAGAGCGCTTCGTTTGAGACAGGCGCTCGCAAGCGCTGCCAGGGCACGGCGGCTCGAATGGTAGCCAGCACATGCAAACGCGATCGTGGTCCAGGCTTTCCTTCGCGCACGCCAAGACTGCGACCACGTAACCCAGCATGTGAACGACTCCCCGAGCGCCCCATGGATGATGACGATCGGGCCATCGCTGTAGCAGCCAGAGCACCCGAGGCAAGCAGGCCTGCAGGCAATAGCGCCTGCGCAGCGCCAACGGCCATCGCAAGCACCTGCTCAAAGCTTAAGGGAAGAGCCTCCTCCCAATCACCCTCAGCCGAAAGGTCATTTTCTTTCGTAGCTGATGCCTGCCTCGAGGGGCCCTCTTGCCCACGGTCGTCTTTGGCCTGAGCGAGTTCGGCTTTGGCGAGTTCGGCCTTGGCCGACTCGCCTTCGGGTTCAGCCGCTTCAAGGTCAGGCTCAGTCGATGACTGAGGACTTTGCAAAGCATCCTCAAGCGCTGACTCTTCCTCGGAGGTCTTGGGCAGCCGTCTTGCGCGCGGGCCATAAACCAGGGCAATAAGCGCTCCGAGCAGCGCTTCTTCATCTTGCATCGGTTTGGATGCCGGATGCATGACCAAGGCGAGCGCCTTTAAGGCCCGATAAGCACGTAAAGCAAATTGCGGGGCTCTTAAGTCGTCTACGCCAAAGGCCAGCGCAGCCTCACCAAGCACTCGAAAAGCCGCAGGTTCTATCGATATGTTATTTAGCTCGTTGCGCGCACCTAATACGTCATTGTCTTCAAGTAGCTCTAATTTTGTTTGCAATAAATTTATTTCACCGATCCAAAAAGCGAGACGACAAGACAGCAAATCCGGTGCACCTGGCTCGTCCTCAAGTGCTTCGTCCAACAACAAACACGCAAAGGCTCGCTGATCCAGCGCCTGCCCAATCAAGGCAGCCACACTCGGATTGAGCCGGTCAGCCATGCCGATCTTCAGTAGGCCACTTTTCACACGTGCCAAGATACCTTGCTCAACATGCGCTTTGCCCTGATGCAAACTCGATGCCCAATCGATGCCTCCGATAAGACTTTGCTCATCGGCATGTGATGCAAGCTCGATCACCGGACCGAGCTTGGCAGCAAGACTTAAAAATGGCTCAACCCAGTTGCTTCGCCAAGGCGAAACCCTGGCTTTACAATGAATCCCGCCCAGACCCAAAGGATCGACAAGAAGCAAATTGACTGCAAGACTAAGCGGTGACGCAAGCAATGCTTCAAACTTCTGTTGAACAAGGCAACTCACGCGATCACCGAGCGATGGGCTAGACCAATCCAAGCAACATCGCTCTAAGCAGCTGCCATATCGCGAAGCGCTCTTGCAATTACGCTCGCACTTGCGCTTTCCTCAAGCGGGTCGCGACGAAGCCGGTGACTTAAAACACTTG
>VGHV01000433.1 GCA_016868095.1 Betaproteobacteria bacterium | reverse complement strand
GCCCGCCTGGTGGGTTATCCAACTGCCCAGACTCGGCCCTACAGCCGCAGCGAGACCTCCTACAGCACCCCAAAGGCTCACAGCCACAGCACGCTTTTCGATGGGGAATGCTGATAAAACGATTGACATCGATGCCGGGGTTAGTAGGGCTGCTCTAAGTGCCTGAACTAGACGCGCGGCAATCAGCCAGCCCACGGTTGGCGCAGCACCGCAGGCCAGCGACGCACCGATGAACACAGCCAAGCCTAGTTTAAAAATCCGACGTCGCCCGTAAGCGTCGGCCAATCCTCCTGATGGGATGAGCATCGCTGCATAAACAACCGTGTATGCGTTTAACACCCACGAAAGCTCAGCTGCCGAGGTGGTCTCGAAGCTTCGCCTAAGCGCATCAAAGGCCGAAAACAGCATCGTTGTGTCGAGTGCGACCAAAAAGACTGCGCTTGAGGCAATCCAAAATGATAGCCATGGCGAAGACATGCGCTTGCGTGCTTCGGGGGTCGAAGCCGTCGGGGAAGATTCGCTTAGTGGCATTTGAACGTGCCGCTAGAGCGGCCCTGTTAAGCTGTAAATTCAGTGATGACTTGGACGATCGTAAATGTCGATCAACGATCGCCGTGCTTGTGCCAAGATCTTGCGACCGGCTTTACCACCGAGCGTGCGAGCGAGTTGCAAGGCGCCAATCAGGGTGGCTGTGACCATCGGCGCTGCGGATTTATCAGTTTCATTTGGCAATACCGACTGCACCAGAGCGAGCACCGCGTCGACTCGTCTGCAGGCCTCTTTGCGAACGGCATCGCTCTGGCGTGGCATCTCTGATACCAGTGAAGCGACAACACAGCGATGTTCGCTTCACTCCATATGACTGTCACTTAACTAGGTCTCTACTAGCGCACGAAAGCGAGAAACGCCTTTACTAACGCGGCGCCCTACACCGTCGCTCAATGAGCCGGCGTTATCGAGACCAGCCTGTTCCATCGCTTCGACGAGCAGGCGATCGCGGGATTCGAAATGGGCATAAAAACCACCGTGTGTAAGGCCTGCCTCTTTCATGATGTCGGCAACGCCGACGCCCCGATAGCCGGCACGGCGAATCGCATGTGAAGCAACGCCGACGATTCGGGAGTGGCTCAGCTCTTTTTTAGTCGGTGCTTTTGACATGATACTTATCATATTTTAATTCAGTGGAATCTACATGATGATCATCATATTTTATTTTTATCCAGCGTCTGAAGCATTGACGCGCTTGAGCCTGGTACGGGTCGCAGCAGGCTTAGATTTCCATTGATTTAAGCCTTTGACTTTTTCTAGCCTTTTGAAAAAAGTCAATTGGTTTTGTCTGGACCCAACGGATGAAAGGCTTGAGCTCAGGTTTAGTTCTTAAGGCTTCCATGGTGTTTAGGTTTCTTGCAAGCTCAGCTTCTGTAAACAGTGCGTGTATTTGACGGTGGCAGATTCGGTGAAGAATCTCCGTAGCTTTCCCCCCATGAGACTTAGGCGTCAAATGATGCGCGTCTCGCTGAGCGGGTGGTATTTCACGGCCACAGAGCGGACAAACGGGCGTTGGAGTTGGCTGTGCGGTGTTTGCATCCAACCTTGTTTCTCGCAGTTTGGTCTTTATGCGTCCTACCATGATCGAAACTTCATGAATTAAGTCGTGTAACGAATTAGGGCAAATTCTAGGGTTATTATTAACCCTTAAGGTAGAGCGAATCGTTTGGGCTTCACCCTTCATTCCACATTGCTTCGTTAGCTTGTGCGTCTAGCCATTTGTGGGATCCCGAGGCCTCGAATCGATTCGAGATCTCAGCCAACCGAAATTTTAATGGAGTTCAGCGAATGCTTCGAGTGACCTACCTAAGCCGCGAAACCGATCCCTTTTCTGCAAGGGGATTGGTCGATCTTTTAGAACATTGCAAGAAAAATAATCCAGACCTTGGTGTGACGGGCATGTTGATGTACGCCAATGGAACCTTCCTGCAAACACTAGAGGGCGACGCGGACACAGTGGAAACATTGCTTGCCAAAATCGAACGCGACAAGCGCCATCATGGTTTTCAAGTAATTAAGCGTGAATCGATTGAAGAGCGAATTTACAAAAACTGGAGTATGGGATTTGAGCGACTTACTGAAGCAACCCTTCAGGATGAGCCCGCCCTCAAGGCGTTTCAGTTGGATGACTTCAATCCAGAGTTTTTGAGTGCACACCCAAGTGTTGTTGAGAATTTGCTTCAACGCCACCGCTCGCTTCATTGGGATCCTTTGATCCGTGAGATTGATGCGAGGGATCAATTTATCGGCGAATTGCGTGGAGCGCTGCTGCATGCCCGCCAACGCAATGAACAAGCGCTGTTATTGATGGAGTCTGTGATCGAAGCTTCGGCCGAAGGCACACTCACTGATATGCATCTTCAGCTTTGCCGTCGTATGGTTGAAACTCTGCGCAACCCACAGCAACCCTCAGCAAACTTTGTGGGAGAGAATCGGTCTAAAAGTCAACGCACAAATACTTGATTCCGCACATCGCGCCTAATGGCAAGCCTAGCCTTTTCCCAAGCGATCGCATCGGCTTGATCACAGACTGGCCTTTTAAAGTCAATGAGCAGACGCCTCGTGGCACGTATCACCTGACCTGCCCGGTGATAGCTTGCGCTGTAGTGAATACCTGGTACGTTATAAAAGACATCCGTTGGGATTTGGTCGATCTTGACCTT
>VGHV01000432.1 GCA_016868095.1 Betaproteobacteria bacterium | reverse complement strand
CTTTGGTGTTCATGGCGAGCACTTAAGCTTATTGCTCGCTGAAATGCAGTCCGTCGCGCGTGCCCATCCGGGTGCTTCGTGGTAAGTGATAAAACCTTGAACGCTGCCCTTGATCAACAAAGGCAGCCAAGCGATGCACTGCTGCTTGAAGCGGTCAACGCATTGCCTGACCCGGAGATTCCGGTGATTAGCCTAGGCGATCTAGGCATCGTGCGCGGCCTTCACCGCGAACAAGGCACATGCGTTGTTAGCATCACGCCCACCTACAGTGGGTGCCCCGCGACCGAAACGATTCGCGACGACATTCTCGCGCTACTTAAGGCTAGGGGCGAAGCCCAAGCGCAGGTTGTGATCGCTTTATCGCCCGCCTGGACCACGGACTGGATCTCGGAGGAGGGCCGCAACAAGCTCAAAGCCTTTGGCATAGCACCACCGCTTCGTTGTCTGAATAAGCCTGGATTGATCGAGGGCAATGTATCGGCTTTGGGAGGCGAGCATGCACATCGGGTCTTTCCCCTCAAACGCATGACTACTTTGGCTCGCGTGCAATGCCCACGCTGTGAATCGGAAGTGATTGAAAGCATCAGCGAATTCGGCTCAACGCCGTGCAAAGCAATTTATCGATGTCTTGCTTGCCGCGAGCCCTTTGACTACTTCAAACCCTACTAAGATTTATCATCGTGCCCGCCAACTATCTTTGCAATCCATGCCGGCTGACAAACTAAACGCTATGAAGTCTATTTCGCAAACCTTGATGCCAGTAATGCACAGTCTTAACATTGTTGGACGAAGTGAGCCCACCGAGGATAGTGTGTGTCTGCGGTTTGCAGTTCCTGATGGGCTTTATGATCGTTATCTTTTTAAGGAAGGGCAATTTATAGCGCTTGAAGCTGAGATTGACGGTGAACGCATAAGACGCAACTACTCAATTTGCTCATCGGTCCAGGACTACCAGCGATCAAAGACATTTAGTGTCGGTATTCGGGCGATCGCAAAGGGTCGCTTTTCAAACTGGGCAAAGTCAAATTTGCAGCCTGGTTTGAGCCTATCGGTGATGACGCCAGACGGACGTTTTGTACCGCCACCATACAAGCAAGCCGAGCAGGCAACACAGCCAGCAGCGGGCCACACAGAACCAAGCATGAAAGGTCGTCATCATCTTGCTTTTGCCGGTGGTTCAGGCATAACGCCGATGTTATCGATCATGCAAACCTTGCTTGAGCGAGAAGCGGGAAGTCGATTTTCGCTTGTCTACGGCAATCGTCAGCGACACAGCCTGATGTTTTTTGAAGAACTTGAGGACCTGAAAAATCGCTATGTCGATCGATTACAACTGATCTATATTTTTTCCGACGAACCAAGTGATTCAGTGCTCCACGATGGCCTACTCGATCAAGCAAAATGTGAATATCTACTTCAAACATTGATCGACCCGGCATCGATCGATGTAGCTTATTTATGTGGTCCTGAGCCGATGATGCTTGCAGCAGAGGCCGCGTTATTGTCATTTTCTGTCGACCGATCCAAAATATTGATGGAACGCTTTGGTCGTGCGCATGTGTCTCCACCGGATGTGGCGCATCTTGGATCTGCTTCAGCGGAGACTGGCGCTGCGAGCAATACATCAAAGCTTAAGTTACGCATCGATGGCAAGCAGCGAAACATCCAACTTGCCCGAGACGGTCCTAGTATTTTGCAAGCGGGTTTACAAGCGGGTATGCCCTTGCCCTATGCCTGCCAGGCGGGGGTTTGTTGTACTTGCAGGGCCAAAGTCATCGAAGGCGAAGTGCGCATGGCCAAAAACTACACCTTGCAAGACGATGAAATAGCCCAGGGATTCGTGCTGACGTGTCAGGCCCACCCGCTAAGCGATGAAGTGACCATTAGCTTCGATGAACGCTAAGCCAAGGGATCGATGCGATGACTTCTAGCGCGTTGGCTCAAGCCATTTAAGTCATATGGCAAAGATTCGCAGTGCCTCGTTTGATTCTCAACGCGATCGACTCGCCGATCAAGCGGTTCGATTGTTTGCCGTAAGCGACTATGCATCGGCGAGCATGGCAGCGATTGCTGGTCAATGCGCGGTCTCCAAGGCAACGCTCTACCACTACTTCGACGCCAAAGATGACTTATTGTTTCATGCGCTAGAGCGTTATACCTTAGACTTAGAAAGCCTCGCGCAACAATGTTTGATGGCCTCAAAGGGCCTTTGCCTCGAGCAACTGATTCGACAATTCGTCAATGCCTACGCTGATGCTGCGCATCACCATAAAGCTTTGATCCACGATGTGCACCATCTTGCCCGAGTGCAACGCGAGCGTATTCGTGGCATTGAGCGACAAATCGTTCGTCATTTCCAAGCGGCGATCCTCAAGGACTTCCCAGGGCTTCATGGATGCCCTCAACTTGGGGCCACCACGATGAGTCTGCTGGGCATGCTCAATTTCAGTTTTACTTGGTGGCGTAGCGAGGGTCCGATGAGCCGTGACGCTTTCGCTGCTGAATTGATTACGCTTTGGCAGGGGGCACTGGCGGCAAAGGTTTCGATGTTGATGTCTGAGCGCCAAAGCTTGGCAGATGGGACAGAGCCGCTAGCAGATGGGAGAAAGCCGCTAGCAGATGGGACAGAGCCCAAAATCACGTTAAGCTGACCGCTTGCTCTCGACACCTTTTCTCGCTGTTGACGCTCGGGGTGCTGAATGCACGCAACCTTTGAAAGGAAC
>VGHV01000431.1 GCA_016868095.1 Betaproteobacteria bacterium | reverse complement strand
ACGTGCCACACAACTACCCGCTCGATAAGCTTGAGCCAGGGCTCAACGAAAACGCCTTTTATGACCCGACCAACTTCACCTATCCCTCGGGCTCATACATTTGCGAGGTCGAGGTTGATCCAGACACTGGCGTTGTGAAAGTCGATCGCTTCACCGCGGTTGATGACTTCGGCAATGTGGTCAACCCGATGATTGTCGAAGGTCAGGTCCACGGCGGTCTCGCTCAAGGGATTGGTCAGGCGCTGCTCGAACACGGCGTCTACGACCATAATTCAGGCCAGCTGCTTTCGGGCTCTTATATGGACTACGCCATGCCACGCGCCGACGACTTACCTCATTTCGAAGTCGAGACGGTAAAGGGAACGCCATGCACCCACAACCCGCTCGGCGTGAAAGGCTGCGGGGAGGCCGGTGCAATCGGATCACCAGCTGCCCTCATGAATGCACTTTGCGACGCCTTATGGCATTTGGGGGTCAAAGACCTCGATATGCCAGCAAGTCCACACAAGGTGTGGCAAGCGATTCAGCATGCCAAAGCCTAAGCATCAAGGGTTCACACCGGCGGATGGCGCAAGCGCCATTAGAGCCAAGCGCGATTCATAGACCAAACCAACGAGTACCCTGCGGCTTAGCCCAGGGACTCATCGACGAGGAAGAGGATTTCAACATGACCATTGCTTATCACCGTCCCAGCTCGGTTGCCGATGCTTCCGGACTTGCTGCCGCCCATAGCGACGGGCGCTTGCTCGCAGGCGGGCAGTCCCTGCTACCAGCCATTCGTTTGGGTTTGTCGGACCCTAGCGATTTGATCGATTTGGGTCGCATTCCCGATCTCAAAGGTATTCGTGAAGAAGCTGGCAGCTTGCGTATTGGTGCCATGTGTACCCACGCTGAAGTTGCCGCTTCGGCGGATGTAAAGCGTTTGATCCCAGCACTGGCACAACTTGCTGGCCATATTGGTGATCGTGCTGTTCGTAACCGGGGTACCCTCGGTGGAAGTCTTGCAAACAATGATCCAGCAGCCTGCTACCCCGCAGCGGTACTGGGTCTTGGCGCTACGATTCACACCAATCAGCGTGACATTGCAGGTGATGATTTTTTCACCGGTGTTTATTCAACCGCGCTTGAAGAGGGTGAAGTCATCACTTCGGTCAGCTTCCCCGTACCCAAAGTAGCCGGCTGGCAAAAGTTTAAGCAGCCTGCTTCGCGCTTTTCGATTGTGGGTGTCTTCGTCTCGCAGGGCAGCCAAGGTGTTCGCGTTGCTGTCACTGGCGCTTCAGCTTGCGTGTTTCGCGCAAGTGATATTGAGGCAGCGCTCAGTGCGAATTGGTCTTCAGCTGCGGCCAAGGCGGTCCATGTTGACGCATCAGATCTCAACAGCGACTTGCACGCAAGCGCCGAATATAGGGCTCACCTGATCCCTGTTCTTGCTGCTCGAGCAGTCGCAGCGTAAGGTCTGCGGTTTAGGCGGGTCTTAAAGGGCCATGGCCAAGGAAGACCAGCCGCCCGCTCAAGCTTCATCGGGGTCGGCGCATCCGAGCCTGGTGTCTCTCGACACCGGGCTTCGCGCTCAAGGCCATATCGCCGACCGAGCCGTGCTCCAGTCGTTACAGCTCGCTTTAAAGCTAAAAAAGCCCTTACTTCTCGATGGGCCGAGCGGCACCGGAAAGACCCATCTCGCAGAAAGCTACGCCAAGTGCCTTGGCGTTACACCGTTCCGTCTGATCGTTCACACCGATTTACAGCGCGAGGATGCCGCTTACGACTGGCATTACAGCCGCCAATTGCTTAGCTTACGACTTGGGACCAAACCCATCAACAATAGCTTCGATGAAGACCATCTCATCGCCAAGCCTTTGCTCCAAACCATTCGGGCCTCTCAGCCTGGCAGGCCCGCTGTATTGATACTTGAGGAGCTTGAACAAGGCCATGCGTCGCTAGACAGCGTGTTGCTGCCATTCTTGGATGACTATCGGGTTGATATTGACGGGCTCGGAAGCCTGCGAGCGAGCGAAGCCCCTTTGATCTTCATCACAAGCAAAGAGGCAAGAGCTATGAGCGATCGCGTCCGGCGCCGTGCGATTTATCAGTATTGCCCCTTCCCTTGCGCTATGCGCGAGTTGAGCATCCTCCAAGCTGCGGTGCCCGATGCTGGAGCGCGACTCAGTCAGGCTGTTGTTGATTTTGTTCGCGGTCTACGTATTTCTGATCTGGCGCAGCGCCCTGGCATGGATCGGCTTATTGCCTGGACCAAGACGCTCCGGCAGCTTGATGCACTAAGCCTTGATCCCGAGTTGATCCACAACACCCTTGGTTTGCTGCTCAAGCATCAACACGACCTCAGGCCCCTCGCGGGTACCGATGCGAGTGCTTGGTTGGCCGAGCAACAACGCCGTGCCCAAAGCGAAACCGTCATCGAGCTGTCATCCTGAGCACCTATGCTCCGCGCAAGGTGAAGACATGAGCGCACGTATCCTGATCATAGAAGACGAACCAGCCATTCGTGAGCTTATTCAGGTGAACTTAAGCCATGCAGGCTTTGAAGTAGTCACTGCCGAATACGCCTCGGAAGGCAAACGAGAGATCGATTACCGCCTCCCGGATTTGATCTTGCTTGACTGGATGCTTCCTGATTTTTCAGGCGTCGAGTTAGCCAAACAATTGCGTCAAGACATTCGCACCAAAAAGCTTCCCATCATTATGCTCACGGCACGTGCTGAGGAGTTTG
>VGHV01000430.1 GCA_016868095.1 Betaproteobacteria bacterium | reverse complement strand
TGCATTGTGCGGACTCGTCTCTCAATACAATGCAAAGACGGTAGATGGCCTATTCAATCTGCGTTCACTTTTCAATAAGCGTGTTCGGCTTGAAGGTTTCTTGCTCTCAGACCACAAATCTCTCCTACCAACGGCCAATTCAGACTTGATGACAGCTTATCGAGCCGGCAAGCTTCACCACGAAGCGAGCATTTACGATGGGCTTGATCAAGCACCGACCGCCTTTGTCGATATGCTCAAGGGCCGCAGTCCTGGCAAGCAACTTGTCCGCTTGCGCAGCGATTCAGGCTGCCCCATTTAGTGGATCAACAATGACTCAATTGGTTGCACACGAGATCACGCAGCATATCGCTCGCATCAATTATATGGTCCCTGTGATCTTTGGCTTCGGGGCGCGCGCTTCGCTCACTCATGAACTTGCGGCTTTGAACGCCTTAAACCCTTTCATAGTCAGTACTCGAGAAGTTGTTGGCGCAGGCCTTCTTGAGAAGGTCACACCCTACCTGCCAAAGCATTTTAATATCTTTCTCGATACAGAGCTCAATCCCACAGAGGCAGCCGCAAGCCGCGGAGCCTTGGCCTATCGTGATGGTCGTCACGATTGCATTTTGGGCCTTGGTGGCGGCGCAGCCATGGATTTGGCTAAAGCGATTGCCATACTTGTGCATAACCCAGCGCCCTTGTGGCATTACAGCAATCGCCATAGCTCACCGAAGCCTTATCAAGATATCCCGCCACTTTGGCTCTTACCAACGACCGCAGGGACTGGCAGTGAAGTCGGTAGATCAGCAGTTATTGTTTTTGATAACGGTATAAAAGCCGGTATTCGATGCCCTGACATCACTAGGGCAGCGATTTGCGATCCAGAGCTAAGCCTTAGCCTTCCACCCCGGATGACAGCAGCAACAGGCCTTGACGCGATCTCACATGCGATTGAGACCTTTTGTTCACCAGCGATAAACCCGCCGGCCGATGCGATTGCCACTGATGCACTACAGAGGCTACTGACATACTTGCCGAATGCAGTTGCTGATGGGAGTGACCGGGTTGCACGATGGCACTGCCTCATGGGCTCGATGCAAGCAGCACTCGCCTTCCAAAAGGGCTTAGGTGCTGTGCATGCGATGGCTCATAGCCTTGGAGCACTTGGTTTTCATCACGGAAGCCTAAATGCCATTCTTTTGCCCCATGTACTTCGCATGAATCAGTCAAGCCTAGGGTGCAAATGGGGAGCCTTATCTGCACTATGCACTGGAGACGCCGCAGCATATGGTTTGGACATCATCCCCTACCGATCCGCAAGGCGCAGGCATGTCGATTTGCTTGATCCAGCCAATAGGATTGAGGCATTGAATGAGCAGCTGGGTTTACCCCAGCGCTTATCTGAACTCGGGGTCGACTACAAGGATCTTGAATCGATATCGAATGCCTCAGTGCACGACCAGGCAAACCGTTCCAATCCTAAAACCATGAGCGCCCTAGATTACCTGGAAATCCTTAAGCAAGCTTACTGATGCTGCTGATCGGAGCCCGGCCTTCTGGCTGATTCGATGAGTTGTACGCCGCCATCTGCATCTTTGCCAAGCAAGCCGACGCGGCTATAGATTTCAAGTTTTTCCCTCGAGTCTGCGATATCAAGGTCGCGCATGCTCAACTGCCCTATCCGATCCGCAGGGGTGAAGGCACCCTGCCCCTTCTCCATGGTGAGCCTCTCTGGATGGTAAGTGAGGTGGGGACTTTGAGTATCGAGAATGGAATAGTCATTGCCACGACGCAACTCAATGAATACCTCGCCAGTGATTGCTCTTGCCACCCAGCGTTGTGCGGTTTCTCGAAGCATCAAGCTTTGAGGGTCAAACCAGCGTCCGTGATAAAGCAGCTTGCCCAGGCGCCTGCCGTTGCTCCGATACTGCTCAATCGTATCTTCGTTGTGAATACCACTCACCAATCGCTCATAAGTGATATGCAGCAGGGCCATGCCAGGGGCCTCGTAGATGCCGCGACTCTTGGCCTCGATAATCCTATTTTCAATTTGATCCGACATACCGAGTCCATGTCGCCCCCCGATGCGATTGGCCTCCTCAAAAAGGCTAACAAGATCGGGAAAGGCCAGACCATTGATCTGCGTGGGTATGCCTTCTTCGAACTTAACGCTGACCTCTTCCGCTTTCACACTGACATCATCGCGCCAAAAAGCCACGCCCATAATCGGATTGACAATCCTGATCCCTCGGTTAAGAAACTCCAGATCTTTCGCTTCATGCGTCGCACCAAGCATATTGGAATCGGTTGAGTAGGCCTTCTCGACGCTCATCTTGTAGTCAAAACCATGAGCGATGAGGTATTCACTCATCTCCTTGCGGCCACCTAGCTCATCAATAAATCGCTGATCCAGCCAGGGCTTGTAGACCTTTAGCTTTGGGTTTACCAATAAACCATAACGATAAAAGCGCTCAATGTCGTTACCCTTAAACGTACTACCATCTCCCCAAATATTGACCTCGTCTTGCATCATCGCAACTACCAAGGCAGTACTTGTGACGGCTCTGCCTAAGGGCGTGGTGTTGAAATAGGTGTTGCCAGCAGTAGACACATGAAATGCTGCGCTTTGAATCGCAGCCAGACCCTCGGCAGCAAGTTGTGCTCGGCAATCGACGAGTCTTGCTATTTCTGCTCCATAGGCAAGAGCCTTTCGCGGAATATCGTCGTAATCAGACTCATCAGGTTGGCC
>VGHV01000429.1 GCA_016868095.1 Betaproteobacteria bacterium | reverse complement strand
CGCATCGCAAAAGTCGATGATTTTTAAGCGTGAACTCGCAGTCATGAAAGCCCAAAACATAGATATCACCCACTTCGAAGCCGAACTCGATAGCTTCAAAACTGGCTTTGCGAAGAATTATGATTTGGCGTCAAGGCGGTTTCAGACGGCGATTGACGAAATCGACAAATCGATCGATCACCTTCAAAAAACCAAGGAAGCTCTCCTTGGCACAGACCGCAACCTTCGACTTGCCAACGATAAAGCGCAAGACGTAAGCATCAAGAAACTCACACGGGGTAATCCCACCATGGCAGCCAAGTTCAAGGCCTTACGAAGCGGGGAATGATTGCTTGAAGTGGAGGCGGGGGATGGATTTGAACCACCCTGCGTGGCTTTGCAGGCCACGGCATAACACTCTGCCACCCCGCCCTGGTCAATAAACGACCCCTTAGGATACACCGCCCGTAGATCCGGTTTAGTCCTTATGGTTTTATACTTAGAACCTCTAAAAACTCGAATCGAACATACAGGGTACCCACACCGCTGTTCGCTCGCTTTACGGGTATTTGATTGATTAGATGCACGGAGATTTGTTTGACTAGGTTTTCACGTATGTTGCGAGCCATCGTCCCCTGGGTATTGCCCGGAAACAGCATATGGCTTGGCCCTTTATTGCTTGGCTTCTTGGCAGTCAACGGGATTACCCGAGCCGTCCTTGCACTGATGAACAGTGAAAGCCTCGTTGCAAGCCCCTTCAGTACACTGCTTAGTTTTGGGATCGGATTTCTATTTGACCTAACAGTCTTAAGCGTCGGCGCTTCGGGCTTTGTTGCCGTTTTTTGCCTTCTTCCCCAAGGCCGTCTGCGCTTGATGCGATGGGCTATAGGGGTTGTATCAATACCCTTTGCCTTATGCCTAGCCTTCACGGCATTATCTGAAGTCGTATTCTGGAATGAGTTTTCAACAAGATTTAATTTTATAGCAGTTGATTACCTAGTTTTTAGAACTGAAGTTATCGGTAATGTTCGCGAATCTTATAACCTCCCCGCCATCTTTGGTGTACTTGCACTTCTAGCAGGGGTCCTCTGGCTCTCTTTCCTTCTTCAATTGAAAAGAATTCAAACGGGCGAACAAGACTTTCGGCATAGACTGCTAGCAGCGACGCTTTGGCCTTTGATTGCAACCGGTCTTTTGCTTGCCAGTAATGCCTCATGGAAACAATTCAGTAACGACTCTCGAATCAATGAACTTGCGGGTAACGGTTATTACGATTTTGTTCATGCATTTTTTCATAATGAAATTGACTATGAACAGTTCTATGCGACCCGCAATATGGCCGATCCAAAGGCCTTTCAACATGAGGTACAAGCTGAAAAAAATCCTCGAAAGCGCCATGTTCTGCTTGTATCGGTCGAGAGCCTCAGCGCGGCATTTCTAGGCAGCTACGGTGCCTCTTCCAATCTCACGCCTTATCTTGACGCCTTTAGCCAGGAGAGCTTAAGGTTCACCCAGTTCTACGCCACTGGCACGCGTACAGTCCGAGGACTAGAAGCGATCAGCATGGGTATCGTGCCAACACCAGGTCATGCAATCGTGCGAAGGCCTGCGGCTCGAGGTCTACAAACATTGGGGCAGATTCTTTCGGACCACGGGTGGCAGAGCGTCTACCTTTATGGGGGTTATAGCTATTTCGACAGCATGAAGGACTTTTTTGGAAGCAATGGCTACGAGGTCGTCGATCGGCAGGTGTTAAGACCTGAGCAAATTTCCCATGAAACGATTTGGGGCGTTGCCGATGAAGATTTGTTTGCACAAAGTCTTCGCGAGATGGACCGCAGGGCAAACAAGGGTCAGGCTGTATTCATGCACATCATGACCACTTCGAACCATCGCCCCTTCACCTATCCCGAAGGCCGTATCGATATACCATCAAAGACAGGACGCGAGGGCGCGGTAAAATACAGTGACTACGCCATTGGCAAATGGTTAGAGGCTGTAAAAAAACAGCCCTGGTATAAAGACAGCATCATTATCATCCTTGCTGACCACACCCATCTCGGACGAGGTAAGGCAGAACTACCACCGAGCAATTACCACATTCCGCTCTTTATCCATGCTCCAGGCTTGATTACACCGGGTACCTTTGACGCAATTAGCTCACAGATAGATCTTGCTCCAACCCTGCTTGGCCTTCTTCGCCTTCCCTATAGCTCACGCTTCTTCGGTCAAGATGCATTCAAAGATGGGACTCGTAACCAACGTGCGTACTTTGCAAATCAACAAACCGTTGGTCTTTATAGAGACGGTAAGGTGGTTGAGCTTTACCCGAACCGGAAAATAAGGGTTGTTGATGCAAAAACCAATGCCGTACTTGACCCTACCGACCGCGCACAAGAAGTGCTTATCGAAGAAGCCATCCGTAGCTACCAGAATGCCAGCTTCGCCTTTAAGAACGGTCTATTAAAGCGTCCATTAACTGAAGCTTCCAAGTCATGAATATGGCGACGGTTCATCGCCAGCGTAGTCCAAGATCAAGCTCTAAGCCGGTTTTTAACAAAAAAAGTTCTAAACTTTGACTTAAGGCCTGAACATATTGCAAATCAGCCACGCGGCGCGCTTGGAGGACCTCCGTCAATGTGCGCTCGCCCAATGCGAAGGCCCGCAAACTGCGCACTGCTGCCTCATCTTGCAAGGCATATGCCTCCCAGCGCGGCTTAAGCGCCAGGAGACCTTGCTGCCAGCTGCTTAGT
>VGHV01000428.1 GCA_016868095.1 Betaproteobacteria bacterium | reverse complement strand
TGCTCGATCGCTTCATATCGCGCTTGCCTTGCCCAAGCCTCAAGTCCGTCCACAAAGCTTGCAGGGGGTGTGAGCGCACAAACCCTAAGGTCGACCGAAAAACGCTCACAAAGCGCCCGGGCTGAGGCCTCAAAAGATGCTGCCTTCTCTTGCAAGCCGTGATTCACATGTATCGCTTTGAGCTCTTGCCCCGGCCAGAGTTCTCGAATAGCAACCAGCAGAACCGTCGAATCCAACCCAGCACTAAGGGCAAGAAGCCAGGGCGAAGGATGCGCTGCCAGGTTCTGTATAAGGGCCTGTTTAAGCCTAGCATGCATGCTCGATGGCCTTTGGCCAGACAATCAGCGCAGCTGCGTCCAAACCATGCTTAGCGCCCAATTTCCTTAAACTTAGCCCAAGCCATAATGCGCGCATGCCGCTGCTTGAGCAAGTCCTCGGTACCAACGAGGCCGTGTTGTCTGAGGGCCTCAGCAAGCGCACGCTTAAGCAGTTGACTCATAGCGGCAGGATCTCGATGCGCACCCCCTAAGGGTTCGTTGATTACCCGATCGACCAAACCGAGGGCCTTAAGCCTTTGTGCCGTAATACCTAATGCCTCAGCAGCATCGGCAGCCCGCTCGGCAGTTTTCCAAAGAATCGCCGCGCATCCCTCGGGTG
Source organism: Betaproteobacteria bacterium (assembly GCA_016868095.1). GTDB lineage: Bacteria > Pseudomonadota > Gammaproteobacteria > Burkholderiales > Burkholderiaceae_E > UBA3064. Next base: position 2,075 of record VGHV01000428.1, on the reverse strand, counting down.
AGATCACCGAATAAACCGCGTACTGCAACATCATGACCGTATCGGCAACAGCAATCGCTAAAGCGCCACCCGATCCGCCCTCGCCGATGACGGTTGTGATGATTGGAACTTTCAATTCAGCCATTGCGAAGAGGTTTCGGCCAATCGCTTCGGATTGACCCCGCTCTTCAGCTCCAATACCCGGAAATGCACCGGGCGTATCAACAAAACTTAGAACGGGAAGTCCGAACTTCTCCGCGGTTCTCATCAAGCGCAAAGCCTTGCGATAGCCCTCGGGTCTTGGCATGCCAAAGTTACGATAGCCGCGCTCGCGGGTGTCTCTTCCTTTTTGGTGTCCAATCACCATCACCGGTTGCCCGTTAAAGCGTGCAAGTCCACCAACAATGGCGGGGTCGTCTGCATAGCTTCGGTCACCGTGCATTTCGTGAAAATCGGTAAAAATTTCGCGAATGTAATCGAGTGTATAGGGGCGTTGCGGATGTCGTGCAACCATCGCCACCTGCCATGGTGAAAGCTTGGCATAGGTATCTTTAATCAGCGTTTGCGTTTTTTTTGATAAACGATCGATCTCTTCAGCAATATCAACTGCCGAGTCATCTTGCGCATATCGCAAGGCCTCAATTTTTTGCTCTAACGCTGCGATTGGTTGCTCAAATTCTAAAAAGCTTTGCTTCATCGCCTAATACTCTTCGATCTAACTTTAATAAGAAACCGGCACGGGATCAAGACTACGCCACAAATACCAGGTAGCTACGCTTCGCCAGGGACGCAAAGCTTCGCCAAGTTCGGCAGCTTGCGCTCGGCTTGCCTTCACACTGCGATCCTTAAAGGCCTGCTCAGGATCATCGCTCCAATGAATCCCCACAGCACGTAGCAGCCCCAAATCATCGAGAGGCCACACATCAGGCCGTAATAAATTGAAGATCAAAAACATTTCAGCTGTCCATCGACCGATACCACGCACCTGAATCAGCTTAGCAATAACCGCTTCGTCATCAAGCTCGGTCCAACCACTAGGCTCAAGCGAACCATCGACAAAACGCAAGGACAAGTCCTTCATATATTCCGACTTGCGCTCGGAGAAACCGCACTTGCGAAGACTGCTGATCCGCATCCTCGACACTTTGAGCGGTTCAACCTTGCCCCGACAAGCCTGCTCAAATCGAGCCCAAACGCTGGCCGCAGCCTTGACCGAAATTTGCTGCCCGACAATCGATCGAGCGAGGGTTTGGTAGGGATCTCCACGGGCTTGTAGAACAACCGGGCCGGCTTGCCCAATGAGACGGCGCATCACCGGACAGCTAGCGCTCAAGGCCTCTTGAGCTTCCTGCCAGTGCGATGGAGCATTCATTACTGTCTGCGCCAGCGGGTACCCTGAGGGCTGTCTTCCAACACAATGCCCGCTTGCGCAAGTTCATCCCGAATCCTATCGGCCAATGGGAAGTCTCGTGCTTTCTTCGCAGCGCTCCGTTCGAGCAGCTTAGCTTCAATGGCCTCGTCGCCGAGGCTATGGTCACGACGCAGCTTACCGAGCAATCCACGCCCGCGGACCTCTTCGGGGTCTTGGTCTAAAAGTCCAAGCGTCGCGGCAAACCCTCGCAAATACGCTTCAAGTTTTAGAGCCTGAACCTGGTCAGACTTCTCCCGTGCACGATAAATCTCACCAGCAAGTTCAAAGAGCACCGCAATTGCAACCGGGGTATTGAAGTCGTCATTCATCGCCTCAGCAAATCGCGACGCCCAATCCGTCGATAGCGGGTCGACATTATCCTTATCGCACTCGGCATGCGCCTGCCGACTAAAATCATCGGATGTGGAAAGCGCTCCATACAATCTCAACAAAGCGATTCTTGCATCGTCAAGATGCACATCTGAATAATTTAATGGACTTCGGTAGTGAGCGCGCAAGATATATAACCTGAGCACTTCCGCGTCAAATTGATCAAGGACTTCGCGTATCGTGAAGAAGTTCCCGAGAGACTTCGACATCTTTTCGTTATCAACACGCACAAATCCGTTATGCATCCAATAACGCACAAAGGGTTGCTTTGCGTCGAGCATTGCGGCTTCGCTTT
>VGHV01000427.1 GCA_016868095.1 Betaproteobacteria bacterium | reverse complement strand
GTGATGCTTGTTGGATTTTGGTTGCGATCAACCAGGTATGCTTCAAGTTGTAGTACATGCTTTGCAAACTCACGGATCATGTAGCTGCCCGGAATCCATGCGGCCATGCGAACCGCAAGTCGTTTGGGATAAGTGGTATTGGCACTGCCTTTACGACCACCGGCTTGGCCTTCAAGAGCTGCGGCATCACCGTTAAGACCACCTGCTTGGCCTTCAAGAGCAGCTCCTCCAATCAATAAACCCACCCGAAATAAATGGGCCTTTGGATCAAATGCTTCGATGCGATAGCACAAGGGTGCCTCCTCGATACCCTTGCTTAAGCGACTATTCTTCATAAGTTTCATGTTTCCAATGTCTCAAACTAAGGGGATTGCGCTTTCGCAGCGCCAGTGCTTGCGATGCAGCCCTTGTGCTTGCGATGCAGGATCCACAAGGCTTGCGCTGTCGCAGCCCCGGTGTTTGAGCTGCGACAGCATCAGTCATTGCACTTCCGCAACCCCAGTGCATGCCATGCAACCCCCGTGTTTACGATGCCTCAGCCTAAACGCTTGTCACGCCTTTGGCGCCGGCTCACTGACGATTCAAATCAACAAGCAATCGCCCACGAACTTCGCCCGCGATGATCTTTGCGCCTGCATCGATACAGTCATCGAGCGAGATTTCGCTGGTCATGGTGGCGAGGTGCGCGCGATCAAGGCTTTCACTCAAGCACTGCCAAGCTTCTTGTCTAAGCGAAAGTGGCGCCATCACCGAATCCACACCCAACAGTCGAACGTTACGCAAAATGAAGGGTGCTACCGTTGTTGGAAGGTCCATGCCGCCCGCAAGGCCGCAGGCCGCGATGCTCGCACCATATTTGCACTGGGCAAGCGCATTGGCTAGCGTTGTGGAGCCCACTGTGTCGACCACTGCGGCCCAGCGTTCCTTTTGCAAGGGCTTTCCTGGCGTGGCCAGCGTGCTTCGGTCGAGTAAGTCTGTTGCACCAAGTTGTTTGAGGTAGTCAGCGGTGCTTGCTCGTCCCGTTGAGGCGATGACTTTGTAACCGCGTGTGGCAAGAAGCGATACGGCGACGCTTCCCACGCCGCCAGCAGCACCAGTCACAAGCACCTCGCCTTGATCAGGCCTCAGGCCAGCACGCTCTAAAGCCAAAACACAGAGCATTGCCGTGTAGCCCGCGGTACCTATGGCCATCGCCGTTTTTGCATCCATATGCTTGGGCATTGCAACCAACCACTCAGACTTCAATCGGGCATATCCCGCAAGGCAACCCCAATGAGTTTCACCAACGCCAAACCCATTCAAGATAACCGAGCTACCCACAGGAAAGGCTGGATCTGTACTTTCTTCGACCACACCAGCGCCGTCAATGCCTGGCACCATGGGCCATTTTCTTACAACGGGTGACTTATTGGTGAGTGCAAGCCCGTCTTTGTAATTGATGGTTGAATAGTCGAGCTTTACCAATAGGTTGCCAGCCGCTGCATGTTCATCGAGCAAGGCACGCTCAATCGTTTGAACGTTGGCCGAAAAGGCTGGCTGATTGTTTAATAAAATACCTTTAAATGACATAGCGTTCCTTGTTTGCATAAACGTTCAGGGTTCTATAAAAACGACTTTAATTCACTTTTGCGGCTCTGATTTGTCGATCCGACTTAGCCTCGTTGATCGATCACACGCTTTGCTTTGCCTACCGAGCGATCAACACGACCCACTGCTTCGACGCAAACGCTAACGCTTGTACCGATATACGATTTAATATCATGCTCAAGTGCTGCTGCTGCCCTGGAGCGATCCTGCGGGCTACTGGCTGCATATTCGGGCTTGACTTCAACCCGCACCGTTAAGCTATCAAGAGGGCCGTCCTTGGTTAAGACACAGACATAATGAGGTGCTAGCAGATCCTGCTTGAGGATGAGTTCCTCAATTTGCGATGGAAACACATTAACCCCTCGCACGATCATCATGTCATCAGAACGGCCAGTAATTTTTTGCATTCTCCGCATGGTGCGTGCCGTCCCCGGCAGCAAGCGTGTGAGATCGCGGGTTCGATAGCGGATGATTGGTAAGGCCTCTTTGGTGAGTGACGTAAACACGAGTTCGCCAAGTTCCCCATCGGGCAAAACCGCACCAGTTTCCGGATCGATAATCTCTGGGTAAAAGTGGTCCTCCCAAATGGTCGGGCCATCCTTGGTTTCGATACATTCGTTGGCAACCCCGGGCCCCATGACTTCTGATAGTCCGTAAATATCAACCGCATCGATACCCATGCGCTGTTCGATTTCGCGCCGCATTTCATTGGTCCAGGGCTCGGCACCGAAGATCCCGATTCGCAAGCTTGATTCGCGCGCTAGCATGCCTTGTCGTTCAAACTCGTCAGCGATCGCAAGCATGTAGCTTGGGGTGACCATAATGATGTCGGGCTTAAAATCCTGGATTAGTTGAACCTGGCGCTCAGTCTGTCCGCCGCCAAACGGCACAACAGTTAATCCTAATTTCTCCGCGCCATAATGCGCACCAAGTCCCCCAGTAAAGAGACCATAGCCATAGCTGATGTGCACCATATCGCCAGGTCGTGCGCCAGAAGCCCGAATCGAACGAGCAACAAGTTGTGCCCATATATCGATATCGTTTTTAGTGTATCCAACAACAGTTGGTTTTCCTGTGGTCCCGCTTGAAGCGTGAATCCGTACAACCCTATCCCTCGGAACAGCAAACATGCCAAAGGGATAAGTGTCACGT
>VGHV01000426.1 GCA_016868095.1 Betaproteobacteria bacterium | reverse complement strand
TTGTCAGTTGCTACTCGATGCTCAAAAAGGCCTCGAGCCGCAAAATGTGGATCTTGCCTTGCTTCAGATACCGTGTTAACAACTTGAACACAAACATCCTTGCCTTCGAATAACGAGAGCCAATGGACTAATGGCATTGAAGCGAGCCGCTTTGCAATCGCTTCCTGACTGCGCTTGGGATGACTTGCATCGTCGCGATAGGGCATCGGTAAATCGATCGCCTCACAGAAGACCTGCCAGAATCGCTCCTCAATGGGTGCGACCGACAAATATCGATCATCTGATGTGCGATAGATTTGATAACGTGCTGAGCCACCGCACACCAAGCCCTCACCCATCGTTGGGAAGCGGCCGCTGAGTTCGCCCTCACCGAGCGCCCAGTACAACATGGGAAGCAGGTTTTCGCCCATCGCGATGTCGAGCCATGCACCATGACCTGTTTTGGATCGCTGCTGGAGCGCAAGCAAAATATTCATCATCGCAGGGTAGGCACCAGCGGCAATATCGGCAATGAGGGCGCAAGGCAGACCTGGCTGTCCATGCTCATCACCACTGAGCGACAAGAGCCCCGATCGGGCCATGTAATTGAGGTCATGGGCGGCTAGATCACGCGCCGGGCCACTTTGACCATAGCCTGAAATCGAACAGTAAATAATGCCAGGGTTGAGTGCCTGCGCAATCTCGTACGATAAGCCCAAGCGTTCCATGACGCCAGGTCGGAATTGCTCGATTAAGACATCGGCCTTTTCGATCAGCGACAGCGCGGTTTGCCTGTCGTTGGCCGATTTCAAATCGAGACTGATCGATGTCTTGCCTCGATTGAGCAAAATGAAATTCGCACTATCGCCGCCTGCAGCGGGCTGATAGCTTCGCATTTCATCGCCTTGCCCAGGTCTTTCAATTTTGATGACCTTAGCGCCGGCCTCAGCGAGTAGAAGCGAGCACATCGGCCCCGGCAGAAGGCTACTAAAGTCAATGACAACGATGTCATCGAGCGGCTTGGGACGGGATGCCTGTGTCAACATCGCTCTAGGACTGGGTTCTGCTGCCATCGCTTTGCTTTTCGCGTTCAAGGGCAACTTGCGCTCGACGAGCCGGTATAAAATCTACATCGCCAAGCGCCTGAGCCAAGTAGCTACTCCGTTTGGCGTGATCAGCTAAGCCCATTTGATCAAGCAAGGCGATAGGTCCATGCGGATAGCCAAGTCCCATGCGCAGGGTTGCATCCAAATCCTTTGCGCTTGCTAATCCCTCATCAAGTCGTCTAAGCGCGGCATTCAAATAGGGGCGGATCAACCGATCGACAATTCGACCTGGTCGGTCCGCGCAAATTGCAAGCTTTAAGCCAAGCGTCTCGAAACAATTACGAGCCTTCGCGATCGCCTGCTCACAACTTCCCGGCTGGCGGACCAATTCGACAAGTGCCGTAGGTTTTTGTCCGATCAAATAGCGGGCAAAGCCCAACACCTTGGATCCTTCGAGTCCTTGCGACTCGCCGGTGTATTGGCCGAGGCACTCAAGATCAAGTTCGATCAGGATCAAGGTGAGATCACGATGTTGCGAGGACTCGGCTTGCATCCATTGTTGGTAAGACGCACCCGCTTGCGCACCAAGAAAAACAAGCATACTCGGATCGCTTTTCATGGCCGCTAAAGCTTCGAGTGCATCCTCAGAAAACGAACGGCTTTGACCAGCTTGGATGATTGTCATGGGCTTAAGCTCCAAAAATCTTTTGATCGCTATAGCGATGAAAACCGATGCCGGTCTTCTTACCCAGTCGGCCGGCAGCAATCATGCGCTTGACAAGGGGAGGACAGGCCGCTCGATTTTCATGCGTCAGGCCATGCATGGCTTCGCAAAGTAATAACTGGGTGTCCATGCCAACAAGATCTAATAATTCGAATGGTCCCATGGCATAACCTAAAGCCGCTTTAATCGCTACATCGATATCAGCAGGGCTGGCGACGCCTTGTTCGACAAGCCGAATCGCATCGTTATTAAAGGGAATCAGAAAGTAATTCAGCACGAATCCCGGCGTATCTTGTGTGTGGACCGGGCGCTGCCCTACATGTTCACAAAAGGCCCAGGCACGCTCAAAACACTCATCCGAGGTATTTAAGCCTCGCGACACTTCAACCAGTTTCATCAATTGGGCGGGCAGACAAAAGTGCAAGCCAATAAAGCGATCGTCTCTACCGCTTCCGCCTGCAATTTCTGTGATCGATATGGTTGAGGTGTTGGAGGCAAATAAACAAGAGGGTTTGCATACTTGATTGAGTGCTTGAAAGACTTCATGCTTGACTTGCAAGGACTCAAAGACAGCTTCAATCACAAGATCGACATCAGCAAGTTGGTCAAGTTGATCGACGGCCTGCATGCGATCGATGATTTCGTCGCGCTCGTGTACCGTCATTTTTCCTTTGTTGACCGAGCGATCGAGAAAGATCTTTGCTTGATCGATGGCACGCTCGGCGAGCCCCGCTCGATGATCAAAAATGAAAGTCTTGCAGCCGCCGCGGGCTGCGACAATCGCTATACCTGTGCCCATCGTACCAGCGCCGATAATGGCAAGTTTTTGTACCTGTTGCGTTGAATGCTGATTCGCTTGCATTGATAAACCTCGATTTAGCTTAGCGTTTGACGATCGATAAAGCTTCGTCCAATCAATTGCCGGTGGACTTGATTCGTCCCCTCCCAGATCTGTGTAATCTTTGCATCGCGCATGAGCCGCTCAGCTGGATAATCGTTACAATAGC
>VGHV01000425.1 GCA_016868095.1 Betaproteobacteria bacterium | reverse complement strand
TGCCTATGTCGTAGCCGTCTTCATATGGCCCGATAACTTGCTCATGAAATGCTTCGCGCCGCTTACGGGGGGCTGTTCGGCTTATCTGGCAATGCGGCTTTTATTGCCAAAGAGCTCCGACATGAGTTGGCGGCTTCGCGGTCTTACGCCAAGCGTGCTAATCGCCATTGGAACCGTCTCAGCACTGCTTAATGCGGGTGGGCATACACTTTTGCGCATCCTATCGGGCATTGAGGGTGACCACGGCCAGGAGTTTGCTGCGATGCTGCTGGGCGACTTACTCGGCGCGCTGGCCCTGCTTTATTTACTCAAATTTTCAATCCATCAATTCGGGCGCAAGTGAGCAGCAGGTGCCCAGCTCAGTAGGCCTAAGTCCTGCATCGCAAGTGCAATTGCTTGCAAGGCCTGCTCGATTTCCATGGCGCCAATGGCACCAATACAACCCACCCGAAACGTCTCAAGCTGGGTGAGTTTTCCTGGGTAAAGAATAAATCCACGTGCTCGGCATGCTACGTAAAAGGCCTGAAAATCGTAACAAGCTTCAGCGGGCGCATGAAAGCTGACGATGATAGGTGCTTGAATCGAAGGTTCCAGAAAGCTTTGAAAGCTGAGTCGGGCCATGCCAGTGATTAAGGTCTTGTAACAAGAATGATAACGCTTAAGTCTCGCTGGCTGACCGCCTTCTTCTTCAAATTGATCAATGGCGTCGGATAGCGCGACAAGCACGTGCGTGGGTGGCGTGAATCGCCACTGTCCGGTTTGCTTCATGTAGTTGAACTGATCGTAGAGGTCCATGGCAAGCGACTGACTTTGACCTTCGCAATTCTTGAGCACTGCGCTCCGAATAAAAACAAAGCCCATGCCGGGCACTCCTTCAAGGCATTTCCCGCTTGCAGAGATCAATGCGTCAAAGCGAATCTTTTGCGCATCAATCGGAAGCGCAGCAAATGAGCTCATCGCATCAACAATAAGTCATTTATTATAACGTTCGCATTGTTGTGCAACCGCCTCAAGTGGATTCAGCACACCGGCACCGGTTTCACAGTGAACCAAGATGACATGGCTGATGCTTTGATCGGCTTGCAAAGCCTTCTCGAGTGTTTCTGGGCTAACCGCTTGGTCTTCAGGAAAACTGAGCGTGCTGCAGCGTCTTCCCATCATTTGGGAGAGCTTGGCCGCACGCTTGCAATAGGCACCGTTGTCGAGCACCAAGATGTGGCCGTCGCGGGGTACCAGGCTGGCTACGGCTGCCTCCACACTAAAGGTCCCACTGCCTTGCAGCGGTACCACCACGTGGCTGTCATCACCGTTAATGATTCGCAACAACTGCTGACAGACCTTCGCAGTCATGAGCTTAAAGTCGCTATCCCAAGAACCCCAATCGCGAAGCATCGCCAACTTCGTACGCAGCGTGGTTATTAAAGAGCATGGTGTGAGGAGAATTTTGTTTCGGTCCATGGCAATCGGCTAGGCCTTCCAAGGATATTGTTTGAAAGCGGAAAAAGCGTACGGAACCCACGCTTCTGATATCGTCGCTTGTCATCATTTCGACACAACGCGAATTATACTTTCGATGTTTTGCATGATCGTTAAGGCCCAAGCATGCTCGAAATAAATAATAGACAATATAACATACCAAGACAAGCTACCGTTGTTGTTTGTATCGATGATTGCGAGCCCGATTATGTTGCTCAGGCGGTCGCAGCGGGATACACGCCCTGGCTGAAAGCAACCTTGGATGCTGGGACTTCACTCGTTGCAGATGGCGTGGTGCCTAGCTTCACCAATCCAAATAACTTATCGATTGTGACCGGTGTGCCACCTCGTGTGCATGGTATTTGCGGTAACTATTTATACGATCCTGAAAGCCAGCGCGAAGTCATGATGAATGATCCGAAATGGCTTCGTGCGCCTACCCTATTTGCTGCTATGAGCGAGGCGGGGGTCAAAGTCGCTATCGTGACCGCGAAAGATAAGCTGCGTCAATTGCTGGGGCATGGCATGGTTGGGGGCATTTGCTTTTCCGCAGAAAAGGCCGATCAAGTCAGTCTGGCCGTACATGGCATTGAGAATGTACTAAATCTTGTGAATCGACCCTTGCCTAGCGTTTATAGCGCCGACTTATCCGAGTTTGTCTTTGCCTGTGGTGTTGCACTGATGCGCAATAAGCAGGCCGATATCCTCTACTTATCAACAACCGATTACATCCAGCACAAATACCCACCAGGCAGTGAGCAAGCCAATCATTTTTATCAAATGATCGATCGCTATCTCGCTGAGCTTGATGCAATGGGTTGTGTTATCGCGATCACTGCAGACCACGGTATGAATGCCAAGGTTGGCATGAATGGTATGCCCGATGTGATTTATCTGCAGGACTGGTTTGACCATCAAATCGGCTTGGGGCGCGCGCGAGTGATTCTTCCAATTACCGATCCCTATGTGGTTCACCACGGCGCACTTGGCTCCTTTGCGACGGTTTACCTGCCCCATGAAGTCGCCAGGAAAGACATTATTCATGAGCTCGCTGGCATGCGCGGTATGGCATGTGTGCTTAGTCGAGAGGAGGCAGCGCTGAGCTTTGAGCTGCCCGAAGACCGAATCGGTGATTTGGTATGCGTGTCGTCACGCTTCACGGTCATTGGAACAAGCGCTTCACGGCATGATTTATCAGGCCTTGATGCGCCGCTTCGATCCCACGGTGGCATAAGCGAACAAGGCGTGCCACTCATCCTCAATCGGCCGATCCCTAGTCTAGACATGAATCT
>VGHV01000424.1 GCA_016868095.1 Betaproteobacteria bacterium | reverse complement strand
CCGTGGCTAGCTCGGCATCGTCATAAAGACGATCAGCATGCTCAAGCAGACGCTTGACCACGGTGGCAAGCGCAGCGCTATAGCTTGGTGTGGCCAGCCAAGTTTGTGGATCGATGCCAGCTTCACGCATCCAGGCCTGAGGCAGATACAGACGACCTGCGCGCGCATCTTCACCCACATCGCGTGCGATATTCGTGAGTTGCATCGCCATGCCCATTTCACAGGCGCTTGCCAAGACCATGGGGTGTCGCACACCCATCAAGTAGGCCATCATCACGCCCACGCTTCCAGCCACGCGCACCGCATAAGCCTCAAGCGCTTCAATCGTCTCGTAACGCTTTGACGAAGCGTCCCAGGCAAAACCCTCAAAAAGCAGCAAAGGCAGGGACTTGGGCAGCGCTTGCTCGTGGACAAGCCTCGAAAAGGCTCGATCGGCTGGATGATCCATCGGTTGCGATCGATAGATGCGATCGAGTCGTTGATTCAATAACTGGATCGCTTCTGATTGCAGCGCGCCGACATGCTTATCGCTTTCAGCGATCAGATCAATGGCATCGTCGGCAACCCTGCAAAATGCATAAAGAGCCATCGCCGACTGGCGTATGGGTCTTGGTAAAACGCGAGATGCTGCAAAAAAGGATTTTGAGCCCCCGCGCATCAGGCGCTGACAGTCAAGCAGGTCTTGATCCATACTCATGCGCGGGCCCATGATTTGGCTTGTGGAATGATTGAATCGAGCGCTTTGGCTGAGGACAAAACACCCGGAATACCCGCGCCAGGGTGCGTTCCTGCACCAACAAAGTACAGATCTTTGACGTCTTCCGAACGATTGTGAGGCCGGAACCAGGCGCTTTGCAAAAGGATGGGTTCGAGCCCAAAGGCAGCGCCCTTGAGCGAATTTAGTTCGCGCTGAAAATATAGCGGTGTCACGACTTTTGAGCTCACCACCGCTTGTCTTAAGCCCGGTAGCACGCTTTGCTCAAGGACGGATTCAACCGCCTGCCGATAAGGCTCGGCGTGACGCTCCCAGTCGGTCCCACTGTCAAGATGAGGTACTGGAGAAAGAGCATAAAAACTATCACATCCTGGTGGTGCGAGCTGCGGGTCGGTAGCGGTCGGTCGATGAAGGTATAGGCTGAAATCGTTGGCTAAATGATGTTTATGAAAAATATCTTTAAGCAAGGCCTCGTAGCGCGGCCCAAGAATCAACATATGATGAGGCACATCGTCATAGCGCCGTTTGGTGCCGAAGTACCAGACAAATAAGCTCATCGAGTACTTGCCGCGATCGATACGACGATCGGTCCAATGCGGCCGATGCTCCGGTGCAATTAAATGCTTATAAGTTGCAGCCGTGTCGGCATTAGAAACAATCATATCGGCCATGATCTTGCGACCATCGCTTAGCTCGACACCGTTTGCGCGCGATTGCGAAACAAGAATTCGGCTGACTTCATGACCACAAAGCACCGATACGCCCAACTGATCCAATAATTTAACCATGCCTCTAATCAGTGCGCCCGTTCCACCCATGGCAAAGTGCACACCGTAACGGCGCTCTAGACTCGCAATTAAGCTATATGCACTAGTCACCGATAAAGGATTACCACCGATCAACAGCGGATGAAAGCTCATGACCACGCGTAACTTCGGATCGCTTAAATGCTCACAGACCATGGCGTAAATCGACCGCCACGCTCGCATTCTCACCATATTGGGAATCGCGGCCATCAAGTCCCATAAGCTTTCAAACGCGACGCTGCCCAACTCCTCAAAGCCCAGCCGATAACAAGCCTCAGCCTTCTCCATGAAGCGCTCATAGCCTGGAACGTCTGCCGGACAAAAGCGCGCCACTTCCTCACGCATCGCCTGAGGATCGCCGCTGTAATCAAAATGAGAACCATCTGCAAAGCGAATCCGATAATAAGGATGCATGGGCACCAGTTCGACGTCGTCGCTCAGTCGCCGCCCACATAAGGCCCAGAGTTCTTCGAGTAAGAACGGTGCAGTAACAATGGTGGGACCGGCATCGAACGTAAAGCCATCTTGCCGAAAAACAAAAGCGCGGCCACCAGGCTCTGATAGTTTTTCAAGCACTGTCACCCGGTAGCCCTTTGAGCGAAAGCGAATCGCAGCCGCCAGCCCACCAAAGCCCGAACCAATCACCACAACATGCGGCGCTAGCGTCGATTTCGCTGTGGGGAGCTCGCTTAGCAAAGGGGCTGAAACATGAGTAGCCATGCCTCAGTGTAAATCGTTTTAGACATTTTGAAACGTCTAATATTGATTCAAAGACTCCAAAATCGATGCGGCAACGGTTTGAGGAGCCTCTTCGTGCGCCAAATGACCCAAATCACGCAAGACCTGGCAGCGCGCTTGAGGCAACAAAAGCGCAGCACGCTTGATTTCTGATGCAGGCACGGTTGCATCGCGACTTGCAGCGAGCAAATCAATAGGCGCACGAAACGAAGGCAATAGCTGTGCAAAGCCCGCTAAATCCCAACGCGCCATCATATCCATGACCGCTTGGACATGCCGAGCATCGCTTGCCAGTCGGCGATACCATGAAACATCGTCAGGGCTGAGCACTGATCCTGTTCCTGCCAGCAAGCGGTCGACCCAGTCACTGTGACGCGATCGCCAGGCGGTGAGTTGAGCCAGGCCTGGCACAAAGTCGAGCACTTGTGCTGCCGGTGCAAAAACATGGCCCAAAAGTCCTGGCAAAGGCAGCAAAGCACCATTAAGACTGATCACCGACTCGAGTAGCTTA
>VGHV01000423.1 GCA_016868095.1 Betaproteobacteria bacterium | reverse complement strand
TGGCAGTCGACGAGGCTCAACGCGACGCTTCGGTTCGGGCTATCGTGATTCACGGAGCGGGCAAGGGTTTCTCTTCAGGCTTTGATTTGAAGGATCAAATGGCCTTGGCACCGGTCGGAGCAGCGATTTGGCGTGAGATTCTCGATTTAGATTTTAAAGCGACCATGCAGTTTTGGGATTGCAAAAAGCCTACGATCGCAGCGGTTCATGGACCCTGTCTCGCGGGAGCCTTTGAGCTGGCACTAGCTTGCGATTACACCATCGCTTCGAGCGATGCTTTTTTTGGCGAGCCTGAATTGAAGTTTGGTGCAGGGATTGTCACGATGCTTCTGCCTTGGATCACGGGGCCGAAACAGGCTAAGCGAATCATTCTGTCTGGTCTTGACCATATACCCGCCCAAGAGGCGCTATCGATGGGTATTGTGAGCGAAGTGGTTCAGCCCGGCGAGCATCTCACGAGGGCGTTGCAAATTGCAAGCCACTTATCGGCGATGGATCCTGTCTTGGTCCAAGAGACCAAGAAGGCGATCAATCAAAGTTATGAAATCCAGGGTATGCAGGCTGCTTTGCAACGTGCACTTGATATTGATCATGGGATTGAATCGCATGGTTCACCCGATAAGCAGCAATTCATGAGCATCGCAAGACAAAAGGGCTTGGCTGCCGCTATCGCATGGCGCGATGCGAGATTTTCTTAAGCGTTTCGGGTTTCTAGGATCGTCGATAGGCGATATGCCTGATCGTTCTACATACTAGATGCGATGAATAAGCAAAGCTTAGGGATCGTCTTTGCGCAATTACTAGCAACCTCCTTATGGTTTAGTCCGAATAGCGCCGCCGACGACCTCATGAAGCACTGGCAAATCAACGTGCTTGAGATCGGTTGGCTCACGGCAAGTGTTCAGGCAGGCTTTATTCTTGGAACGCTCGTGATATCAATCAGTGGGCTTGCCGATCGCTTCCCGGCAAGCCGTATCAGCGCGATCGCTGCTCTAAGCGGAGCGCTGTTTAATGCAGCTTTCGCTGTGCTTGCCGAGAGCTTTGTCGAAGCTTGTAGTTATCGGGTTGCGGTAGGGATTTGTCTGGCTGGGGTTTATCCACTCGGTATGAAGCTCATTGTGAGCTGGACAAAGCGTGGCGGCGGCTTTGTGCTCGCGTGGCTTGTTTCGATGCTGACCTTAGGTACAGCGCTTCCGCATGCAGTCCGAGCGCTTGGCAGCCAGTGGCCCTGGACTGAGGTGGTGCTTGTATCAAGTGCTCTTGCTGTCGTGGCAGCTCTCATACTCTGGTTGGTCGGAGATGGGCCCCATTTGCCGAGGGCGAGCGAAGCGCTAGCCAGACCTGGTATTGCTATAGCCTTTAGGGTGTTCAAAATTCCGGCTTTTCGTGCTTCGGCGCTGGGTTACTTCGGCCATATGTGGGAGCTTTATGCATTTTGGACTTTGGTGCCGATTTTGCTTGCCAAGGTTATTGCCAACGCCAATGTTGCTGGCTCGATCGCCGCTTGGTCGTTTGCTGTGATTGCGATGGGTTCGGTAGGGGCAGCCGCCGCTGGTTGGATTAGTCTGAGAATCGGTAGTGCAAAGACTGCAAGCCTCGCACTGGCTGTTTCAGGTTTGATGTGTTTACTTTTTCCTTTGCTACAGGATGCAGCTCCCGTAGGGCTCTTAGCACTCTTACTCATTTGGGGCCTGGCAGTGCCTGCCGATTCTGCCCAGTTTTCTGCGCTTTCAGCCCAAGCTGCGCCAGCTCATTCGGTGGGCAGCGCTTTGGCCTTGCAAAACAGCATGGGCTTTGCCATCACGATGTTCACGATAAGCTTAGTGAGTGCGTGGGTCGATTCGATCGGTGCCTGGGTGGCCTGGGTACTCTTACCGGGACCTATTGCGGGACTTGTGGCCATGCGAGGACTTTGGTCAAAGTCGCTAGGCGCAAGCCTCTCTTAGGCAGCACCTGGCGTACGGTACTGGCCGCGGGCCTTGAGTGATTGGATCGCTCGGTCGGGTCGGTTCGTGACAAGGCCATCAATACCCATATCGAGCATGTGTGTCATATGGGTCGTGTCGTCAACAGTCCAGGCAAGCACCTTAAGACCGAGTTGATGAGCGATATCGATTTGAGACTGATCTAAATGTGGGTAAGAACATGACCAATGCGATCCGCCTGCAGCTTTGATCATATGGGGAATCGAGGCAAAGTGTCGACGTTGAAAACCCGCTGTCCATTTTGAATCGCCTCCATCACCAGAATCGATATTATTTATCGAAGGGTAAGCCGTACTCAAGTAAACGGTTTCCATGCCTGGCGATTGTCTTTGAATTAGTTGCAGGCTTCGCCAATCAAAAGAAAGCACCTGAACGCGTTGTTCTAAACGGTGTTGCCTAATAAGGTCGAGCAAATGGCCAACAACATGCTCAGGCGAGGCCGTGTAAGAAGGCCTAAGTGGGGAAATCTTGGTTTCGATGGCAAAGCGAATATGCTCGCTAGCTTGCTTACGGACCCAATCGAAAAGATCTGAAAGTTTTGGGATTCTTAATTGCTCGATTGCCACTTGTTCGGGAAACCTTGATCCGTAGCGTGAGTTGGGTCGTAGTGCACCGACCTGATATTGCTGCAATTGCTCGTAAGTTAGATCGATGATTCGTGGTCCTCGGCGATCGAGGAAGTTGCCGTCCGGCCCGCGGGTAATGTCCGGATTTAAATCCGGATCGTGGCTTATGACCATCACATCATCTTTGGTCATCACCACATCAAGTTCGAGTGTATGAACGC
>VGHV01000422.1 GCA_016868095.1 Betaproteobacteria bacterium | reverse complement strand
ACCGCACACGTGTTGTGTCACTTAACACGGACTCGGTCACGCTTCAAGTTGCAAGGGGTGATGAGCAAGCGGTCAACGAGATCATTGCCGCATGGGAGGCGCAGTTTGGTTTTCAGATGGAGCGCACCGAGTTACTCGATCATCGTGCACTGAATATCAATAACTATATCGAGCTATCCCAAGAAGATGGCAAGGCGGCACAAATCAAAAGCAAAGGTGCACTTGCTCATGCACCAGGTATTGCCGCCGATCACGACCGCTTAATTGTGGCCCAGGCCGTTGGGGCCTGGATGCGTGAAGGCACACCGATTGAGCAAACCATTCGTTCAGCCATTGATGCGCGGGAGATCTTGCGCTTTACCGAGATGCGATCAGCACCCTCGGGTGCTCTTTTGTTGGATGCCAAGCCCATTGGGCGAATCTGTCGTGTGTATCGATCAACCCGCATCGATTTACCGGTACTTACCCGTGCAGCGACAGCGAAAGCTTCAGCACAGACCCTGGAAGCTGGCTTTGCCGTGCTCAAAGGTACACATTGGCCAGAGGCGGACGATCTTGATGAAGCCTGGTATGTCAACCAGGCCAAGCTTTTGATCGCTCAAACAAGTATTGCTTATAACCCTTTCATGAATGCCAAAGCGAAGGAGCTTGAATCTTTGGGGCTTCGTGTGATGGATCGGGGCGGTGCGGCGACAAGAGCAGGATCTGATGGCGAACCTGATGCCCATCACTGGGTTCAGGCGGTCGGCCGCAATGTATCGGGTGATGAAGCACTTGGCGTACGATTGACGATTGGCAAAGGCTCAGCATTAGGCAAAGCCTTCATTGCAGTCATAGGACCACTTCACCATCCCGACTCGAAGGTACTTACCGTGATAGGTCCGCATGGTGAGCACCTTGAGATTCACGCGCTCAGTCCCTCGCAGGCTAAAGCCATCGCGCAAGGCAACCCCGACTCAGTAGGCATCGAGCTTCAAAGCTCAGGTGTGGTGGAAGTACTCAATCCCACTAAGGGGCTTGATTTCACCCTTGATACGCGGGTTGATCCAGAAGTTGAAGCACTTCTGGAGACGCACCCTGCCTCACCACCAAGCGGTGAGGCGAAGGCGGCTCCATCGCTCATCGATGCATCTCAAGATAACTCAAGCCTTGATAACGATCAGTTTCTTCAAGTGATGTTTGGTGACGATTTACCGTTTGCCTTTGTGTGCTCGCATCAGATCCCACCCGATCACCCTGATGAGAGCAAGCGCTTAGGGATCTGGCAAGGCGGACCGTTGCAATACGCCAAAGGTTTATATCAATTGGCAGAGCGTCAGAACTACACCTGTGTAAGCGCCTTCACACCGGATAATGAGGGCATCTACAGGCGTCAACAGTCGCAGTTCTTAGGGCTTTACTTTGTTGTACTTGATGACATCGGCACCAAGGTCAGTATCGACCCTCGAACGCTAGGGCTTGGTGAACCTACGCTAATCAATGAAACCTCCCCCGGTAATCATCAGTGGATTTATCGACTCAGCACACCGCTTCATGATCTTGGGCAAGCGAGCTATCTCATGCGTGAGGTGCTTGGCATGCCCGTTCAAGGTCACTTTTTAACCGATCAAGGCGCTAAAGGCATAGGTAGGCTTTGTAAGCTCCCTGTGGGTTGCAATTTAAAGCTTGCGCTTGAATCACCATGGACAAACCGCACCATCGCATGGAACCCGGAGCTTGCCTATGAGGCTCAGACGATTGCAGCTTGGTTTGGCGCTGACTTAAATGACGCCTCGCCCATACGCTCGCCTGCTCTAGCGGCAGACGATGCCTCGGATCACTCGCTCATTGCTGCCTTGCAAGCCGAAGGCGTACTTAAGCGCCAGATGGCCTCAAGTACCGGGTGGTAGGAGATTCGCTGCATCCACATGCACCTTCACACCAAAGGCGTTGATTCGGGTGCGGGGGTAAAGGTGAACGCCAATGGCAGCTGGACGTTTCGCTGCCAGCATGCGCATTGTGAAGCCTTAAAGCCTCGCGATCTTTATCGGTATCTAGTTGAGCGCGGCCATCAGCTCACACCACCCCAAGCGACCCTTAGCGTGTCGCGCATTGATCGCTCGGTGCTTCAGTTTGAAGATGACTCCTTTGCCTGGATGGCGCACGATGATGGTCCTTGGGAGGAACCGTATTACTTTCCTGACCCTGAGCTCGTAACGCAGGCAACACCTGGTCGTAGTGCGGGAGGGACAGCGGCAAGCCCAGCCACAGCAAAACCCACGATTTATGTCGATCCTGGCTTATTGCCTGCCATCGTTAAGCAAAGCTGTGCGCTACTTGATGCTGTTGTCTATAAGCGCGGCGTGCAATTGGTGCGCATTGGGCGTGGTAGCGAACTGGCTGACGGTGTCATGCGCCTTGGCTCGCAGCCCGTACTGCTGCCAGTCACCCGACAATGGATTGTGCGAGAGCTCACCGAAAAGGCAAGCTTTGAGCGCTGGGACAAACGAGCTCAAAACTATAAAGTTATTGATTGCCCCGCAAACATTGCAGCAACCATTGAATCGGGGACTGATGATGAGACCTTTAACCCCTTGGTTGCGCTTGCCAGTGTGCCGTTTTTGCGAGCCGATGGCTCCGTGGGCGATACCCCGGGTTATGACGTAGCCACTGGGCTTTATTACGCACCCACGCTGTCCTTTGCACCCCTCAGTGCTCACCCTGACTGGCATGAGGCGCGCGCAGCCCTTGATCAATTGCTCGATCTCGTTAAGCAGTTTCCATTTGCAGGCGATGCAT
>VGHV01000421.1 GCA_016868095.1 Betaproteobacteria bacterium | reverse complement strand
ATGTGGCCTTTGCCCAGGAGACCTACAAGATAGGGATTGTTAGTTTCTTGTCAGGACAGGCTGCCGAAAGTTTCGGCATCCCCGCAGTCAATGGCGCAAAGTGGCTTGTCGAACAGTTCAATAACGGTAGCGCGCCCGCACCCTACAACCAAAAAGGCTTTGGCGGACTAAAAATCGAGCCGGTATATGTCGATGAGGCTGGTGGCGCGACCAAGCAGGTCCAAGAGTTACGAAATCTATACGATCGTGAAAAGGTTGACGCTGTAGTCGGCTTTGTAAGTTCAGGCGACTGCCTTGCTGTTGCGCCTGTTGCAGAGGAAATGAAGAAATTTCTTATTCTTTATGACTGTGGTACACCAAGAATTTTCGAGGAACGCGACTACAGTTATGTTTTTCGAACTGCAGCTCACGCCGCAATGGACAATGTTGCCCTAGCTCGCTATTTGAAATCTCGCAACATCGCTGCACCCACCGTCAACTACATCAACCAAGATTACGCTTGGGGTCATGACTCACTAAAAGATTTCCAGTTGAGCATGACCCAGCTTTATCCGGATGCTAAAACTGGAGTCGACCTTAGGCCTAAATTCGGTGCTGGTCAGTACGGCACAGAAATCTCGGCACTTTTGTCCAAACCCGCAGCGGTTACTCATTCAAGCCTCTGGGGTGGCGACCTCCAAGCCTTTGTACTTCAAGCCGCCCCTCGCGGTGTTTTCTCGAAAACACAAGTCGTACTGTCGGCTGGTGATCATGTTCTTCCAGGCCTAGGGCAACGCATGCCTGATGGTGTCATTCTTGGGGCACGAGGCGCCTACGGTCTCATGTCGCCCCAAACCCCGCTCAATGACTGGTGGTTCCAAGGCTACCAAAAAGCTTATAACGTTTATCCTGTCCAGGCACCATACCGTATGGCGCAAGCGCTTTTTGGCCTGAAGTCAGCCGTCGAGAAAGCCATGGCTGCGAACAACGGAAAGAAGCCAAGCATGGAACAGGTTGCTTCGGCGCTTCGTGGTCATGAGTGGGACTCTCCCGCTGGGAAAATCAGAATGGTTCTCGGCAAAGGACATCAGGCGATTCAGGACACTGCCATAGCGACTACCAAGTGGGATGCAGGAAAGAAAATGGTCACCCTTGTTGATATTTCGCGTTTTCCTGCTGAGTGTGTAAACCCTCCAGCCGGTATGAAGGCGGAGGACTGGATCAATGGTGGATTTAAGGGTGCCAAGTGCCCCTGAGCACAAGTTCACCAAGCCACGATTCGCGGTTTAAAGCTTGAACCATTGCTCGGGAAGCTCGGGCAAACTATGCTCGCGCTTCCCTATTAGATTCGAAACCGCTTGACGCTGATACTGGCATCAAGGTAACAAGTATTATTTTGTAACGGATTAGGCGACTATGCTGGCGTTGACGATTTTGGTTGACGGCATCACTTATGCCTCATGGCTATTTGTGGTCGCCCTTGGCCTTACCTTGGTTTTCGGTGTCCTGAAAATCCTCAATATCGCCCATGGAAGCTTTTACGCTGTCGGCGCCTACGCAGCGGCGAGCCTCGTTTCATGGTTTGGGTCGATGGGGCTAGCACCCGAGTGGTCCCTATTGGCTTTACTAATGGCTGGTGTTGCAACCGCTGCCATTCTTGCGCCGCTCACCGAACGCGGATTACTTCGAGTCTTCTACGGGCGTGATGAAGTCTTACTCGTATTAGTCACCTACGCCCTATTCTTAATTCTCGAGGATATGACCAAACTTATCTGGGGCGCAAATCCTTTTTATGTAACAGAGCCCTATGGTTTATTCGGTAATCTGAGCTTCGGTTCGCTTTCTTATGTTGGCTACGATCTCATGCTTATCGTTTTGGCCGCTATTTGCGGCGGGGCAGTATGGTGGGGTCTAAATCGGACCCGTAGCGGCAAGGTCGTACTGGCTGTTATTCATAATCCTGAAATCGCATCAAGCATGGGTGTTAATGTTTCCAGAGTCTATACCGTTGCGTTTCTGATTGGTGTTTTTCTAGCTGCTCTAGGCGGTGCATTTACTGCGCCTATGATCTCTGTGCAGCCCGGATTATCGGTCGGCGTGATTATTGTTTCTTTTGCGGTGGTAATCATTGGTGGGCTTGGTTCTATTGAAGGTGCCGCTATCGGCGCACTCATAGTCGGTCTTGCTCGAGCGCTGGCGGTTCACACCTGGCCTGCAGCGGAACTCTTTAGTATTTACGTCGCCATGGCGATCGTTCTTGTGTTTAGACCTGAAGGACTATTCCAGCGGGTTCAGGCACGAAAGATTTGAGACAGCTGATGTTCAGAACGATTTCACTTGGACTGGTAAGCATAGCGGTCATTGTACTTGCGTCGATCTGGAGCCCAAAGTGGCTCCTTTTTCCTGCCACGATGGCAGCTTCTCATGGCATTGTCACGCTTGGTATTGTGCTGATGATGCGCAGTGGCGTCGTCTCTTTCGGCCAAGGCATGGTTTTCGCTTGCGGCGCTTATTGCGCAGCCTTGCTTGCAAAGCATGCAGGTATTAACGAGGCCTTGCTACTGGTTCCAGCGGGGGGCCTCGCGTCCGCCTTGCTTGCCCTGCCCTTCGCGCCCCTCCTTGCCCGATACCGAGCCATATTTTTTGCCATGTTAACGCTGTCACTATCCATGGTGCTCTACGGCATTCTTGTCAAGACCGAAACGCTTGGCGGCTCGGATGGATTTAATGTGGCACGTCCACAGATCATGGGCATGGAGCTGCCTGCTGATATGGCCAATCTAGGCATGTTCTGGCTTTCGCTC
>VGHV01000420.1 GCA_016868095.1 Betaproteobacteria bacterium | reverse complement strand
ATATTGTTGCCCGATTGGTCGCCCAGAGGATGAGTCAATCGATGGGACAGGCGGTGACCGTCGAGAATAAGGCCGGCGCTGGTGGTGCGATTGGCGCCGATGCAGTTGCCAAAGCAGCCCCTGATGGCTACACCATGCTGATGCACAACTTAACCTTTCCAATGACCTCAGTTGCGCAAACGCTGGCTGGACGATCTCCGTTCAATGTTGATACAGATCTTATTGGTGTATCGATTTCAGTGTTTGTGCCATTTATGTGGACAGCTCACCCGAGCGTTCAAGCCCGCGATCTTCGTGAGCTTGCTCAGTTACTTCGCACACAGAAACTCGATTACAACTACGGTTCGACAGGCCCTGGGTCAGCGATGCATGTTCAAGGGGAGGCCTTTAAAAAGGAGGCTCAAGTCGCGATGCAACACGTTCCCTTCAGGGGCGCAGCCCCGCTTAAACTTGAGCTACTCGCTGGCCGTATTCAAGTTGGTGGCGATCAATTGTCAACCTCCATGGCGGAAATCAAGGCAGGCACGCTCAAGGCGCTTGCGACCACCGCATCAACAAGAGTCGCCTCGCTGCCGACAGTACCAACCGTTAGGGAGCTTGGCTTTCCAAATCTTGAGCTAGAAGGATGGAATGGCTTGTTTGTACCCGCCAAAACTCCTCGAGATATCGTTGAACGGCTTAGTCGCGAGGCAGCCGCAGCTGTGAAGCATCCGGAGGTTTCTCGCAAGTTAATCGAAATGGGAGCTGAGCCGGTGGGCTCAAGCGCAGCGGCGCAAGATGAAATCTTTAAGCGACAAATGAATCAGTTTCGACCCGTTATTCGCGAGATGAATATAGAAAGTTGATCGATGAATTGCTCTTTACATGGACAAGTACGCCCCACTTTCACAACCAAGATACAGATCATGCAGCTAACATTCGAGATCAAGCTATGACTTTCAATCAACCAAACGATCGCCGGAATTTTGTAAAAACTCTCGGTGCAAGCGTCGCAACGAGCACCGTTCCTGGTTTATTGTTCAATACGAGTGCGGCAAGCGCACAAACCAACCAGGAAATCATCACACGCAAGATTCCAAGAACAGGGGAGAGTCTGCCAGCGATTGGTTTAGGTACCTATCTCACTTTCGACCTGTTGCCTGGTGCGCCCCGAACCCATATCCAGGAGGTCATCAAGCGATTTTGGGAAAACGGTGGAAGAGTGTTTGACACGTCACCGCTTTATGGCTCCGGGGAGATCAGCGTCGGTGATTTTGCAAGTTCAATGGCTATCAATGAACAAATGTTCATATGTAACAAAATTTGGTCAACTGGTGAATTCTTATCCGACGATAGCCATGCTAAACGGAGTTTCGAACAGAGTCAGCAAAGACTCTGGCGAGATAAGATCGATCTCATGCAGGTGCATAGCCTTGTCAATGTTGATCAGATTGTTCCTGTTCTTAAGAATTGGAAAAAAGAGGGAAAGATTCGTTACGTTGGCGTAACGCATCACGAGATACCTTACTTTCCCGCTTTAGCAGGTCACGTGGAGCGCAGTTATCTGGATTTTGTACAGGTCCATTACTCAATTCAGATGCGCTTGGCAGAAGATCGAATACTTCCAGCTGCGATGGATAAGGGCACAGCAATGCTTGTCAACATGCCATTCGAGAAAGCAAGGCTTTTGAACCTCGTTCAAGGCAGACCCTTGCCAAGCTTTGCAAAAAAAATCGCTTGCGAAAACTGGGCGCAATACTTTTTGAAATGGGTAATTTCACACCCCGCAATTACCTGCGTCATTCCGGCTACAAGTAATCCAGTTCATCAGTCGCAGAACATTGGAGCGCTTCGTGGCCCCTTGCCTGACAAAGACCTAAGATCCCGAATGCTTAAACACATGGAGAGCATGCCAGGCTTCGACAAACTACAGGAAACGCCACCCTATCCAGGAAAGTCTTACCAGGGTCTAATTAGGCGGGCCATTAACGCGAGGACCGCAGTCGCGCGATGAACGGACCGAGCTAACGGGGGACTAGTCTCCCATGCTTGGAGATTAATCTCCCATGCTTGGTTGATGGGCAGCGTCTGGCTTTTTCACGCCAAGTACGGTGAGTGCCCAGCCACCAAGCATCGTCACAAGTCCAAAAATAAGAACGCCCTCAGGAATTGGGTTTTTACCAACAATGACAGGGGAAACCATGAGTGTTGCAGCTCCAGCAAGCATGAGTGCACCACCAAAGATTCGCGCTAGAGGACTACTGGTATCGTTTTCGTTTTTCACAGAACACATCCACTGACGGTGAATTGGATGTGTTAAGCCTAACGACTTAGAAAGCTATTGAAAATTCGCGGATTCTTATAGGGGCGACCCCTTATAACCATCACAACGTAACAAGCCTGCCAGCGTTCTGGTCCAAACTAGAAGGCTTAAGGCCTAATGTATGCCCAGCCCTGCTGCTGTCGTTTCATCAGTTGAATAACGCCAGCTGGGACATAACTAATCGCATCATGCATATCCGCTTTGTTGATTTTTTGAGCCGTCATCGTGTTCTCGCAGGCAACAATCGAAATACCCGATTTGATCGCCTGGGTAACACGAGTTGCGGTCGTCGCTTCCATCCTAAGCATATGGATACCGGGGCCGTAAACAACGATTTCAATATCGATATTGTCTTTACCAAGGTCATCTTGGGCATTTCGTGCGTTATTTAGTGCGAGATTCCATTTGGCAGGATCGTTATCACTAACCTGCAAGACAATTTTTCCCTTTTACTGAGCAGCCATACTCACAGCGCTATGAGTCAAAACTGCAAAG
>VGHV01000419.1 GCA_016868095.1 Betaproteobacteria bacterium | reverse complement strand
AGAACAGCATGGATTGGCTTGCGAATGGGCCTTCCTGTGTTTTAGCTTGGTTGTGACCTAGCCGATGTTTTATGGCTGGGTTATCGTTGGGATCGCGTTTGTAACGATGGCGCTTAGTGTTACAGCGCGCACATCGTTCTCATTATTGCTGCCGCCGATGCTCGACGAGTTTGCTTGGGATCGTGCCGAGGTGGCAGGTGCCTTTTCTTTTGGTTTTTTCTGCTCAGCCTTGATCAGTCCTTGGGCAGGGAAATGGATGGATCGTCAGGGGCCCAGACCAGTGATCACGCTCGGTGCGGTGATGATGTGCGCTGGTTTATTTCTCAGTACCCGAATTGAGCATTTGTGGGAGCTTTATCTCACCTTGGGTTTGCTGGTCGGTGCTGGGGCAAACCTGATGTCCTATACAGCTCAGTCACAATACCTCCCCAATTGGTTTGTCCGCAGGCGAGGCCTAGCGATCAGTGTCGCCTTCTCGGGCGTAGGCCTGGGCTCGATCCTGGTCTTGCCCTGGCTTCAACAAGTGATATTGGCCGAGGGCTGGCGTCAGGCCTGTTTATGGATGGCGGCGATGCTGATGTTTATAGCCTTACCCTTGAATCGTTTTGTGCGGCGAAAACCCGAGGATATGGGTTTGCTGCCTGACGGCGATACCCACAGTACACAGGGCTCATCAGGAAAGTTGCCGATAAGTTCTCACCAGGTTATTGATGCTGACTGGGTTGCGAAAGAATGGACTGTCGAGGCGGCCTTGCAGACCAGGCGATTCTGGTGGATTTGTAGCGGATTTTTCTGTGCGCTGGTCGCTTGGTACGCCGTTCAGGTTCATCAGACGAAGTACTTGCTCGAACTTGGCTTTGATCCGAGCCTGGCGGCTTGGGCGTTGGGATGGGTGAGCGTTGTTGCGATACCCGGGCAAATACTTTTGGGTGCCGCGTCAGACCGGATAGGGCGCGAGGCAGTCTGGTCGATCGGTTGTCTAGGCTTTGCGATTTGTTACTTTGCACTTTTGATGCTTGAGCATTCGCCTTGGACCGGTTGGTTGGTCTTAATGGTGTTTTCGCAAGGTTTTCTTGGTTATTCGCTCACTTCGGTCATGGGAGCCATGGTCGCAGAGCTTTTTCAAGGAAAACACTTCGCTGCAATTTTCGGCTTGATCAACATTGCCTTATTAGGGGGTGGGGCTTTTGGCCCGTGGTTAGCCGGTTGGATCCATGATCAACAGGAAAGTTATCGGCTTGCCTTCATGATCTGCATGGTGGCTTGTCTGGTTTCGAGCTATGCGATTTTTCGTGCTTCGCCAGGCAAGGTTCGACGCGTGCGCAAAGCATAGTGAAGTTTATTAAGTCTAAAACGTAGCATGATAAGGGTGGATGATGTCAAAACGAATACTGATTACAGGTGCTGGAAGCGGCTTTGGTTTGGGTGCGGCTGTGGCGCTTGCCAAGCGAGGACACCATGTCATCGCAACGGTCCTCAACGACCAACAGGCCCAAGCGCTTTCTGAGCAATCCTCGCCCATAGAGATCATCAAGCTCGA
The DNA here is from genome assembly GCA_016868095.1 of Betaproteobacteria bacterium. Classification (GTDB taxonomy): domain Bacteria; phylum Pseudomonadota; class Gammaproteobacteria; order Burkholderiales; family Burkholderiaceae_E; genus UBA3064. The sequence continues at coordinate 1,260 of VGHV01000419.1, read as the reverse complement.
TATCACCAAGGCCGAGGATAGAGATCAGGTTGAAGGCCTCGAAGTCGACGTGTTTTTTGCTAATGCCGCGCTTGGGCAGACCGGCCCCGTATCGCTGATCCCGATCGATCGTCTGCGCAGGGTTTTTGAGGTCAATGTGTTTGCAACAGTCGCGATCACACAGAAAGTCGCCCTAAGCATGCGCAAAAGGCGTAGCGGGCGAATCGTCATCGTTTCTTCGATTGGCGGCGTTCGCGCTGGTATGGGTTCTGGTCCATACACCATGACCAAACATGCCATTCAGGCATTCGGAAATGCACTTCGAGCCGAGCTTGCCTTATTCGGCGTAGATGTATGCCTGATCAATCCCGGTCCCTATGCAACAGGCTTTAATGATGCGATGGCCAATGATCCGGGTGAGTGGTTTAATCCCGAAGAGGCAGCTCCCGAAGACCTGGCAGCCATGGATTTCCTAAGAAAGCGCATCACAGTCGGACAACTAGACCCTCAAGAGGTTGTTGACCGTTATGTGGAGCTTGCAGAGGCAGAAAGTACCGAAGCTGTGAATTTTGTACCGAAAGATATTTAGGAGCGTATGGCTGCAAGGAAGTAATTGGCAAGATGATGGTGATTGAGCATTCAATGCAAGGAGATACAAGGTGACACATTGGCTCGACAAATCGTTGGCAGCGATGCGAGGCTTGGGCTGGACCAAGAGCCCCCGCACGCATGAATTAACCGAAGCTAAGCAGGGTGTTTATCACTACACCATTGGCCCCTATTCGAGTGAGGTGCTCAGGATCGCTCCTGGCGATCGGGTGATTGTTGAGACAAGGGACGCGTTTGAAGGTGCAGTCAAGACTGAAGAAGATCTGCCCTCCAAGGTGCTTCGGATGCCCTTCGTGAATCCGCAAAACGGACCCATCATGGTTGAAGGTGCCGAGAAGGGTGATGTGCTTGCAGTCTATATTGAATCGATGATTCCGAGAGGTGAAAACCCACGAGGTACTTGCGCCATGATTCCGCAATTTGGAGCGCTTTCAGGTACATCGCTCACTGCTTTGCTGGCAGAGGATCTTCCAGAGATTGTGCGAAAAATTGATGTGGATGAGCAAGGTGTTTATTGGAGTAAGCGGGTCACACTTCCTTATAAACCACATATCGGTACCTTAAGTTGTTCACCCGAGATCGACTCAATCAACACGCTCACACCCGATCAGCATGGCGGCAATATGGATTTACCCGATATGGGGCCAGGTAGCATTACTTATTTGCCCGTCC
>VGHV01000418.1 GCA_016868095.1 Betaproteobacteria bacterium | reverse complement strand
TTGTTCTATGGCTCGATAAACCTGATCTTGCCCTATGTCAACGGCAAAGGACTTGATCAGTTAAAGCGAACATAGTCGAAGTTGACTGGCTGGCGGTTAATGCCCATGACTGGTGGTGCAATCCAGTTGGCGAATTTACCAGGCTCTACACAACGACCCATTAAGCTCGCAACAAAGGCTCGGTCCGATGCCGAAGGCAACCAGTGATCAACATGCGCGGCCCACTCAGCAGCACTGATGACTTTGCCATCAGGCGAAACCTTAACGCCCGCCAATGCACCGATGTTGCGGTGAAATGCCTTGTGCGGTGCCTTTAGCTGAAAGGGAATGCCCGCCTTCTCGATGATCTTGTTCCAGCGACCAACCCCGGCAATCGAGTCCTTGATATAGTCATCGCGCAGTACCTCATTAAGCGCATTAAGCATGGGGACTTCTTTTTCAACAAGCTGCCCATTTCTAACTTCGAGAACCTTATAACTATCGCTCTTCAAGCGATGATCATCAGTGCGCTTGCCTTCCTCGTAGCGACCTTTTAGGCCGGTACTGTAAAAGGTCGCAGCGTTTGAGGACTCATCAGCACCAAACAAGTCGATCGTGACTGAGAAATGGAAATTTAAATAACGCTGTAGCGTTGGGAGATCGATCACACCTGCGGCGCGAATTTTCGCAACATCGTCGGTCTTCAACTCGTTCATGACCTGGCAGGTACGGCTAATCACACGGCCAACACCTGACTCGCCCACAAACATGTGATGGGCTTCTTCAGTCAACATGAATTTCGTTGTACGCGCCAAAGGATCAAAAGCGCTTTCTGCCAATGCACACAACTGAAACTTACCGTCCCGATCGGTAAAGTAGGTAAACATGAAAAATGATAACCAATCAGGCGTTTGCTCATTGAATGCCTGAAGGATCCGGGGGTTGTCGGTCTGCCCCGAACGACGCTCAAGCAGCGCTTCGCCCTCTTCGCGACCATCACGCCCAAAGTACTTATGGAGTAAGTACACCATGGCCCACAAATGACGCCCTTCTTCGACATTCACTTGAAAAAGATTGCGCAAATCATATTGGCTTGGTGCGGTAAGCCCTAGGTGACGCTGCTGCTCGACCGACGCTGGCTCGGTATCGCCCTGGGTTACGATGATCCTGCGCAAGTTTGCGCGATATTCTCCGGGGACCTCCTGCCAGGCATCATCGCCGAGGTGATCGCCAAAATGAATCTTGCGGTCCTGCTCAGCCGGGTTGAGGAAAATGCCCCAACGATAATCAGGCATTTTGACATGACCAAACTGTGCCCAACCCTGCGGATCAACGCTCACTGCGGTGCGAAGATACACATCAAAGTTTTGCGATCCATCAGGACCCATATCGTTCCACCAATTGAGATAATTGGGTTGCCATTGCTCAAGGGCACGTTGCAAGGTACGGTCCTCGCTCAGATTCACGTTGTTGGGAATCTTTTCGCTATAGTTAATGCTCATCATAAGGCTCCACAAAGTATATAAATGTGATCAAACTCGATGCCAGTCAAAGGCCGCTTTATCGCCTTTGCCATAAACTTTTAATGCGCCCTTTTCACCAACTGCATTGGGTCGCTGAAAGATCCAGTTTTGCCAGGCTGTCAGGCGTCCGAATACCCGGGTTACCATATTCTCTTTGCCGTTAAAGCGCAGGTTCGCCTCCATGCCAGTGAGGGCATCGGGGCTCATTGCAACCCGCTCTTCGATGGCAATTCTTACCTCATCCTGCCAATCGATATCGTCGGGATTGCTGGTGTTAAGCCCGAGTTCATGGGCCTCATCGGCATCGAGCGCTTGACCGATCACTGCACGCAGCGCATCGAGCGGGCCTTTCTCGTGATAAAAGCGACGCTCAAGGCGCGTTTCCTCGGTTGCCATCGGGTAGCAGCCAAAGTTGAGCTTGCCAAGCGTGATGGTGGGCGCGGTTTTCGGCGAATCAGGCAGCGCCAGATGATAGATGCGGTCACAAGCTAAGGCTAGCTCGAGGAAGCTTCCAGCGAAGCAGCTCCCTTCATCGACCAGGGCAAAAAGGCTGCGCGACGACACATCAAGCCTGCTAAAGGTACGGCGCAATAAACCCAGTGTTTCGCGTACAAACCAGTGATGTTGATGCGTGTGCATGAGTTCATCATTGGCGAGCACGGCTGCGGCATCTCCGCGGGTTTTGATAAGCCACATACCAATATCGAGCTCATTGGTGCGCATATGCAAGATGGCATCTTCAAGTTCACGTGCAAGTACAAGCGGATACCACTGTTCTCCGGCGGCTTCTATCGATGCGATATCGCTGGGCAACGTTTCTTTGGGCGCGTGCACCGTCAATGTTGCAAGCCGCTTCGATCGGTCAATGTCAACATGGACATGGCTGTAGCGCAACTGATCAGCATCAATGCTGCGCATTAAGGGGTTGAGCTTGACGCCCTTGGCACCGGCTGGGCGATCACTTGTGCTTGCGAGTTCAAGGGCTCGTTCTCGAATCCGAGCCGAAAACTGAGCGGGCTTGACAATCTCGTCGACCAAACGCCAGTCCTTAGCCTTTTGACCTCGAACCCCTTCGTTGGTGGTACAAAAAATATCGGCAAGGTCATGACGTACTTTTCGCTTGTCGGTCACGCGAGTCAGCCCACCTGTGCCAGGCAACACGCCAAGCAATGGTACCTCGGGCAAACTGACCGAGCTGCTGCGATCATCGATCAAGACGATCTCATCGCAAGCAAGCGCCAACTCATAGCCACCACCCGCGCATGCGCCATTCACTGCAGCCAAAAACTTTAGACCGCTGT
>VGHV01000417.1 GCA_016868095.1 Betaproteobacteria bacterium | reverse complement strand
GATTTGGAGGGCACGGTACTGCGTTTGACTTTCGATGACGATTCGAAAATGGTCATCAATCTCCAAGCCCCGCTTCGTGAAGTTTGGCTGGCATCACGCCGGGGCGGCTTTCACTTCCGATTCGACCCTCAACATGGTTGGATCGACACCCGCGACGGTGTAGCGCTTGGCCAAAGGCTCGTTGAGGAACTCGGACATCACGCCGGAGTTGGACTCGAGGCCTTGGCACTCTAGTCCTAAAGCCAATGCCCTGCGCTAGGGCTGTACACCGGGTACGGCCGGTGCGTCAGAAAACTGCCAGTCATTGCCAACCAGATTGACGCCTTCAGGCGCAGAGGGCCTGCGTTCGGGCGACCTGCTCAGTGAGCGTTCAACCGCTTGAATCCAGATGGGTAGTGCTAAGCCACCGCCTGTTTCGCGCTCTCCAAGCTTGCGTGGTGTGTCGAAACCAACCCAGGCAACCGCCACCACATCGCCGCCGTAACCGGCAAACCATGCATCGACCGAATCATTGGTGGTGCCGGTCTTTCCTGCCAGATCGCTGCGTTTAAGGCTTGCGCTTGCTTTGGCAGCGGTGCCCGACACCGCTACTTCATGCAGCAGCGAATCCATCAAGAAGGCATTACGGGGGCTGATTGCGCGTACGCTTTCGTTGCCAGCGGTCAAGGGCTTGGCGGCAGCGAGCAGGCGGCCTTCGCGATCGGTGATGGTGCGGATCAAGTAAGGGTCAACCTTATAGCCACCGTTGGAAAATACCGTGTAGCCTGCGAGCAATTGAAGCGGGGTGACGCTGCCTGCGCCTAAGGCCATCGTTAGGTAGGGGGGGTGCTTGTCCGCTTCGAAACCAAAGCGCTGAATCCACGATTGGGCGTAGCGCGTGCCAATTGACTGCAGCAAGCGAATGGAGACCATGTTCTTTGACTTGGCCAGCGCGGTTCGCAACTGCATAGGCCCATCATATTTACCGTCATAGTTTTTTGGATCCCAGACCTGGCCACCGGTAAGTGCCGGATCAATCGAAATCGGCGCGTCGTTGACCACACTTGCGCCATGAAATCCCTTCTCGAGAGCGGCTGAGTAGATGAATGGCTTAAAGGCCGAGCCAGGTTGACGCTGCGCCTGGGTAACCCGGTTAAATTTATTGCGACCAAAGTCAAAGCCACCCACTAGGGCATGGATTGCACCGTCGTCGCGGCTTGCCGATACGTAGGCTGCTTGGACATCAGGAAGTTGCACAATCTCCCAGCCACCTTGGGGTAGCGCTGCAATACGTACCACCGCGCCACGACGGATTCTTCGCGCAGCAGGCGCCCGCTCACCAAGCGAATTGGCGGCAAACTTCAGGCCGTCGGGACCGATGATGATATTGCCCTGTTTGCCGCGACTCACGGTGACCTGCCTGGGGTCTGCCCTCAGTACGACTGCGGCAAGTAAATCATCGACGTCCTCACGGTCATCGAGCACGTTGTCGACCGCCTCTTCGAGCCCTTCATCGTTGACCGGTAGTTCGACATAGCTTTCGGGTCCGCGGTAGCCGTATTTGCGATCGTAGTCCAAGATGCCCTGCCTGACTGCGAGTTCGGCGGCCTGCTGTTCGGCAGCGTTAATGGTCGTGTAAACCTTCAGGCCCAGGGCATAGGTATCGTCACGAAATAAATCAACGGTCATCTTGCGCGCCATCTCTGCCACATAGGGGGCCCTTGAGGGATACTCGGCAGATGCCGGTACGACCTTTATCGGTTCGTTAAGCGCTGCTCGGTACTGTGCTTCAGTGAGAAAACCTTCAGCTCGCATTCTTCCCAGCACATAATGCGCCCTGGCCGCGGCGCGTTTAGGGTTGACCACCGGGTTGAAACGTGAGGGCGCCTTGGGTAAGCCAGCGAGCAGCGCAGCTTCGATAGGGCTTAACTGTTGCAGGCTCTTGTTGAAATAAACACGCGCTGCGGAGGCAAAGCCATACGCGCGTTGACCCAGGTAAATCTGATTCATGTAAAGCTCTAAAATCTGCGTCTTGCTTAGCGTTTCTTCAATGCGCATCGCAAGCAGCACCTCATAAATCTTTCGGATATAGCTTTTTTCGGTTGAGAGGAAAAAGTTGCGTGCTAATTGCATGGTGATGGTGCTCGCGCCCTGCTCTTTGCCGCCAGAAATCAGGTTGGCAATCGCAGCACGCACGATGCCGAGCAAATCAACCCCGTGATGTTCAAAAAAACGCGAATCTTCGGCAGCCAAAATCGCATCGCGCATCAGCTTGGGGGTTTCGCTCGCTCTCAAGGGGCTGCGCCTTTCCTCGCCGAATTCGCCGATCAAAACGCCATCGGAGGTGTAAATCCGCAAAGGAATTTTCGGCTTGTAGTCCAGTAGCGCATTTACCGTCGGCAGTCGATCCATCGCCAGGATAAAGGCAAGCGAAAGGCAGGCTGCAAGAGACAAAACAGCCACGCTTGCCACCGCAAAAGCCCATGCAAACCAGCGAGACCAAGGCAAACCATCGAGCTCTTGCTGGGGAAGTCGGCTTCGAGGCTTGCCGCCACCACCGCCACTTCCTCCGCCACCGCCGCGCCCAGTACCACCGCCACTTCCTCCGCCGTCGCCGCTGCCACCGCCTGCAGCGCCGCTCGTGCTAGCCTCGGTATGCCCCGCTGCACCGCCTGCGCCACTGCCTGCACTTCTCATTGCGCGAGCTTGCTGGGTGGCCTCGCGAAGAATTAAGCGCGGCTCACGGTTTGGGGTCGATGTCGGCCTTGGGCGATCCATTGCGTCGTCGGGTGGGGGAAGTCTTGGATTGGCCATGCGTGCTGTGAGTCAG
>VGHV01000416.1 GCA_016868095.1 Betaproteobacteria bacterium | reverse complement strand
ATTTGAGCATAACAATAGCAACTTTGACCCGATAGCCGCAGGCAAGCAGCGCTTCCTCGGCCTGTGCTTCGTTTGCTCCGCTTGCCATCATCGTCAAACGCAGTGCGCGTCGATAGAGCTTTGCATTGGTCGCCCGAAGATCAACCATTAAGTTGCCATAAACTTTGTGAAGCTTAACCATGACCGCGCTTGAGAAGCTATTGAGGGCAATTTTTTGTGCAGTACCAGCTTTGAGCCTTGTGCTACCCGAAATCACCTCAGGCCCAGTGTCGAGGACGATCGATAGTTCGGCGCTTTGCAGCAGTGTTGATCCTGGATTGTTGGCCATGCCAATGGTTAGGCAGCCAAGTGGCTTTGCGGCTTCAATGACTGCAATGGCAAAGGGCGTATAGCCCGATGCTGCAATAGCAAACACGACATCGCTTTCTTTGGGTTCGAGTGCCATCAAGTCAACGACCGCTTGTTCTCGGTTATCTTCAGCACCTTCCACCGCGAGAAACATAGCGCTAGATCCACCCGCTAAAAGCGCCGGTGCTCGATCGCGAGTCCACGAGAAAGTTGGGAAAAGTTCAACTGCATCAAGTACGCCCAAGCGCCCGCTTGTACCTGCGCCCGCGTAAATCAGGCGTCCGCCGCGAGCAAGTCGCTGGGCGCTTGCATCAACAGCCTGCGCTATAGCACGTGAAGCATTCATCACCGCGATAGCGGCGTATTGCTGATCGCTCACGAAGGCTTCGACCAGCTCGTGAGTGGCATATTGATCCAGCGCAACATGCGCACTACTTGCGGTTTCGGTGTTGACTTGAAGGCCTGGATTCATGAAATTGAAAACACTTAGATTTGCCAGGTGAAGGCAATTGCATCGCTAGCCTCACCCACACGATTAAGTAAGCGCAGAACATATTGTTCCTTAGCCTTCAGGACAATGGGGTTGAGGTTCACATCCCCATGGGTCATTGACCATGCGCTTTGATCGTTAGCGCGATGATGTAAAACCCAGCGTGTAGCCGTCGTGCCCCAAGGTTGCGAGCCAAGTGGTCTTTCCCAGCTTAAGATCCCTCGCTGATCGGGCGCGATAAGTTGAGGATGCTCAGGTCGGCCCTTGCTGAGCCAGGGACTCGAGGGAACAAGGCTTGGCCGTTGATAAGGCCCTTTGTGAAGCCGGGTAGCGATCTGATCTCGATCATTCAAGAGCGCGACCATGCTGAAATGTATATGCCCTGTAGCAAGCGGTTCACGGCCCTGTCGTTCGATCTGAGCAAGGATTTCACTAGAAGTCCACATCCTGCCTGCTTGACCGATCGAACTCGTGTAGAGCCCTGGCCACAAATGCCTCTTAGACCCCAGCCGCTCAGACCAGTACTTCAACAGCACTTCAAACGACTGTGATTGTTGTTCAATTTTCCAGTACAATTGTGGGGCGAGATAATCAAGCCAAGCCTCACTGCACCAGCGTTCGACGTCGGCAAAGAGCTGATCGTATTGACTGAAACCTTGGATGCCAGCAGGTCTTAAGGCAGGCTTCCCGATGCCAAATGGACTGATACCAACCCTTACCCATGGCTTTTGCTTGTGAACGCGCTGATAGAGCTTTTGCACCATGGTATCAACATGGCTGCGTCGCCAATCGGGCTTATCAAGCCGTCCTCCGAGCTGACGATAGCGCTTGTATTGCGCCTCATCTGGAAAATCTAATGCGGGTTGCTTTTTATCCTTAGCTTGAATCGGATAGGGGTAAAAATAGTCATCAAGATGAACGCCATCGATATCATAACGACTCACAACATCGTCGATGACATGTAAAGACCATTCAAGGGCTTTGGGTTCGGCAGGATTCATCCACCATTGATCGCCATACTTGATAACAAGCTTGGGCTGCTGCTTGGCAAGGTGCTTGGCGTGAAAGCCTGACTTCGCACTTGCATGTCTTGCGCGATAAGGGTTAAACCAGGCATGAAACTCAAGGCCATGTTGCTTGCAGCTTTGAATCCAATAGCCAAGTGGATCAAAGCCGTCTGCTAGGGCTGCCCCTTGTTGCCCAACAAGAAACTCGCTCGTCGGCTCGATCGCCGATGCATACAAGGCATCCGCTGAGGGCCTGATCTGGACAATCAACGCGTTAAGACCAATCAATGCTGCCTGCTTGCATATCCGATCAATTTCAGCACGAAGTGAAGCGCTGCTTAGTCCTGGTTTGCTGGGCCAGTCGATATTGGCAACACTCGCTACCCAGGCTGCACGGAATTCTCGTTCAATCGATGGAAGTTGTGATAACGATAAAATATTGATACTTGAAGGTTCGGCCTGGGTTTGGGCATTCGTTGGCGATTCGGTCGTTATCCGAGGACTCTTTTCAGACGCCTGTCCATGATTGGTGATGGCGCTTCCTTGATCCTTAGCGCTAGTCGGCCTTTTTCCATCGAGCCTTTGGGAGCGTTCCGTATTTGAATCTGGATCAAGCTTGATTTCATCATCGAGAACTTTGCTCAAACTGCCGCAACCTGTGAGCAGACCTGATAATCCCAGGCCTTGGAGCCCGGTCTTTAGTGCACGTCGACGTCGCGCATTAATCGCTTTGACCATGGCTTACTTGTCCTGGTTCAGTACGGCAAGAAGAGCAGCGGTGTGGGCATCTGGCTTTCCATCATAACGGCTGGGTCGGTAACGCATCTGAAAGGCAGCAACGACACGACGGGTGGCTTCGGTCGATTGACCATCTTGTTCAACCTGATAGCCCAGTCGCGACAGTTGTCCTTGAAACCATCCGAGCGAAGGCAGATGTGCTTCAAAACCAGGCAAGCGCTCAGCAAC
>VGHV01000415.1 GCA_016868095.1 Betaproteobacteria bacterium | reverse complement strand
CATCGCCCACTGCGGATTGTTCGGATTTGTTGGCAGTATTCATTGGGTCATCTCCCTGGGTTCATACGTTTGCATGTTTACAAAGCACAAGCGCTGTGACTAAGATCGGCGGCGCTCGCGCATGCACAAATGCACCGCGCGCTTAGCCGGCTCTAACGCAACTATACGACTCTTGGGAGAAAATAGTCATGGACTCGAAGGCAGAATCAGCCGTCAAAGCGGCAAGCAAGACCACCAAAGCGGTAAAAAAATCAGATTACGACTACGACTTGGTGGTAATCGGCTCGGGTCCATCGGGTCAGCGCGCTGCGATTCAGGCAGCCAAGATCGGCAAGCGCGCTGCAGTGATTGAGCGCGCAAGAGCGGTTGGCGGCGTTTGCGTTAATACTGGCACCATCCCTTCAAAAACCTTTCGCGAAGCGGTCATGCACTTATCCGGATTTCGCGAGCGCGGCATTTACGGCTCCTCATACCGGGTGAAGCAAGACATCAGCATCGATGACTTGCTTTATCGCGTACAACAAGTGGTTCGTTCTGAAATCGATGTGATCCGTAACCAAATGACGCGTAACCGCGTCGAACTCATCGAATCAACGGCGCGTTTTGTTGATCCGCACACCATCGAATTGCAATCGGCAACCGGCCATGGCCGCAGACAGATCACTGCCGAGAAAATCGTTATTGCATGCGGTACTGAGGCTGCGCGTGACACCCATATTCCTTTTGACGGGCAGCGGATTTTTACGAGCGACGATGTGCTTGGCCTGGAGTTCTTGCCACGATCGCTGATTGTCGTTGGCGCAGGCGTGATTGGCGTCGAATACGCCACGATGTTTGCTGCGCTCGGCGTACGGGTCACGATTGTTGATAAACGCCCCACCCTGCTGCCATTCCTCGATCACGAGATTTCAGCAGCGCTCACCTATGTCGTGCAGCAAAGCAACGTCACCATGCGCCTTGGCGAAGAAGTTGCCGAAATCCATATGCTTCAAGGTGTTTCAAAGCCCGTGGAAGTTCGCCTCAAGAGCGGAAAGATTCTTCACGCAGAGGCCACGCTTTACTCAATCGGCCGGGTCGGGGCAACGGGCAGACTCGATATCGACAAAGCTGGCGTGCAAAAGGATGACCGTGAACGCATTCCAGTAAACGAGCACTTCCAAAGCAACGTTGAACATATTTATGCTGTGGGCGATGTGATCGGCTTTCCCTCCCTCGCTTCAACATCCTATGAGCAAGGGCGTGCAGCGAGCCGTCACGCCTTTGGTTTGCGCGTGGACCATGAAGGGGGTATCGGTCTATTTCCCTACGGTATCTATACCGTTCCTGAAATATCAACGATCGGAAAAAATGAAGACGAACTCACGGCCGCAGGCATTCCCTATGAAATCGGCAAGGCCAATTATCGCGAGATTTCTCGCGGCCAGATCATCGGCGACCGTACCGGTATGTTGAAAATTATTTTCAGCCCCGACACGAAAAAATTGCTCGGTGTGCACATCATGGGTGAAGGCGCAAGTGAACTGATTCACATTGGCCAAACATTGATGGCCCATAACGGATCGATCGATTATTTTGCTGACGCTGTGTTTAACTTCCCGACCCTGGCTGAGTGCTACAAAACCGCAGCCCTCGATGGTTTAAATCGCCTAGCTGTTTAAGAACGTTACCATAACAATAACTTACCCATCGAATCGAGGATAATCACTATGGGACAGGCAGTTTTTGATTTCAGCGGCACCACCACCGTCATAACAGGCGGCGCAAGCGGTATCGGTTTAACCTGTGCCGAACTCATTGCCAAGTGCGGCGGCGACGTGGTTGTTTCGGCGAGCCGTCGACCCGACAAAACCGAAAAGGCGCTTGATCGCATCCGCGCCGCATCGGGAGGCAAATCGATCAACGTCACAGCCTTCCCCTGCGAGATTGGGACCGAAGCGTCGGTTGCTTCGTTTTTCGAGCACATCACCAAGGCTGGCATTCGCATCGACTACCTGATCCATAGTGCCGGTGTTTCGCCAAACACCGACTTTTTCGATCAAACCCAGAACGAATGGGATACGGTGCTTAACACCAACCCGACCGGCGCTTTTCTTGTTACAAAGTATACAGCATTGGCCATGAAGCACAACCCGGTGCGTGGTGACTTCAGAGGCAAGATTTTGCTGGTTACTTCCACCAATGGCATCAATAGCCAGGATCCGGTGTCTGCTCACTACGACTCATCAAAGGCGGCTGCCAACATGCTTGTCCGAACCGCCGCTGAGCATTTGTCCGAATCGCAAATTGGCGTCAACGCGCTTGCGCCGGGATGGATCAATACCGACTTAAATGCAACGCTGCCTCCCGATGTACGCGAAAAAGAGTCAGCCAAGATTTGGATGAAACGCTGGGCTGAACCCGAAGAGATGGCGCGTTGCGCAGCCCATTTGCTGACCATGCCTTATCTGATGGGCCAGGTTGTTATGGCCGACGGGGGTTATCGATGAAAGGTGTTGTATTTTGCGGCAATCGCAAGATCGAATTGATGGAGTTTCCCGACCCAACACCTGGGCCGGGTGAGGTTGTGCTTGAAATCAAGGCCTCGGGCATGTGCGGTTCGGACCTAAAGTTTTATCGAGCTGCCGGTGGCGCAGCCTCGCTGGGCTTGGGTAATGTCCCCTTTCCCTTGATTGGTGGCCACGAACCTTGCGGCGTGGTGGCGGCAGTAGGCCCTGGCGTGTCGCCTGCCATGGCTCGTGAAGGCATGAGGGTCATGCAGCATCACTATCGCGGCTGTGGCGTTTGCGACCATTGCTCAACGGGTTGGATGCAG
>VGHV01000414.1 GCA_016868095.1 Betaproteobacteria bacterium | reverse complement strand
AAGCTTAAAGACCTAGTTGCTCAGCCAAATCGATAAATCCTTCCGCATGATAAGTGAAGCGATCCTCACGGCTTAAGTTTTCCTGGGTTTCAGTGCCGAACTCATCGGGCCGGACGATAAAAGCAGTTTGACAACCCGTGGCTGCCTGGGCTGCATCAAGGTCGCTTTTATGAGCCGCAACAAAAAGCAGCGATTCGCCTTGGATATCCCAGGTTTTGCAAAGGCCTTGATAACTTTCCGGGTCGGGCTTGTAGTGCTTATAGGTTTCTGCAGACAGGACCAAATCCCAGGGCAGAGCCGCAGACTTGGCCATGTTGGCGAGCAAAGCAAGGTTGCCGTTTGATAGGGTGCAAATCATCATGCCCTTGCGTAGTCGGTGCAAGCCCTCCACCGCATCAGGCCAGGGCTTGAGTCGATGCCAAACAAGATTGAGGTCGACTTTTTGAGCTTCGTTAAGGTGCTGAATATTAAAGCGATCTAATATTTCATCCAAGTTTTGCCGGTGCAAAACATCAATAGAGGTCCAGGAGATTTGCCCCTGACGTACTTTCGCCATGGCCGGCTGATAGAGCCTTCGCCAGGCTAGTGCAAACTCACTTGGCGAGACTTCTAGCTTCAGATCGTGCACAGCGTCACAAATGCTGCCGTGCCAATCGACGACCGTACCAAAGACATCGAAGGCAGCAACTCTGTGCGCAGGCTTCATGATCAGTCCCCTTGGAAGGCTTCCTCACGTCTCTTAGAGATTGCAGGTAGTAACACTAGCAAAAGGAGCACTGCAGCAATGACAAGGAGGGTAGCTGACAAGGGGCGGGTGAAAAACACCGTCGGGTCGCCGCGGGAAATCGTAAGTGCACGTCGTAAATATTCTTCCATTAGTTTCCCGAGCACGAAGCCGAGCAAAAGCGGCGCAGGCTCACAGTCAAATTTCTTGAACAAATAGCCAAGAACTAAAAAGGGGATAGTCATGAATACGTCGAAGACATTATTGTTAATAGAATATGCACCGATACAACAGAACAATAAGATCGCCGGAAAGAGGACACGGTAGGGCACCGATAGCAATTTAATCCACAGGCCAATCAATGGCAAATTGAGGATGACCAACAACAAATTACCCACCCACATCGAAGCAATAAGACCCCAAAACAGCGTGGGATTACTGGTCATGACCTGGGGCCCGGGTTGGATGTTATGAATCATCATCGCAGCGACCATGAGGGCCATCACGGGGTTGGTCGGGATACCCAGGGTAAGCATCGGGATAAACGAGGTTTGAGCACCAGCGTTGTTGGCAGCCTCTGGGCCGGCAACACCTTCGATTGCTCCCTTGCCAAATCGCTCAGGCGTTTTACTCAGCTTTTTCTCAAGCGCATAAGCGGAAAACGATGATAAAACTGCGCCACCCCCCGGAAGAATGCCAAGAAATGAACCTAGTGCGGTGCCACGAATGATGGGGAAGACGCTTTGTTTGAATTCGCTGGCGCTTGGCATGAGGCCGGCAACTTTGCTGGTAAAGACTTCCCGATGTTCACGTTGTTCGAGATTGAGAATGATTTCGGCAAAACCAAAAATACCCATGGCTACTGCTACAAACTCAATTCCATCTGATAGTTCAGGAATATCAAAAGAAAATCTAGCAACCCCTGAATTAACATCGGTTCCGATCAGTCCTATTAGTAGGCCAAGAACAACCATCGCAAGCGCTTTGACGACCGATCCGTGCGCAAGCACGACCGCCGCAATAAGGCCGAGCACCATCAAGGAAAAGTACTCAGCAGGACCAAACTTAAACGCCACCTCGGCAAGCGGTGGCGCAAAAGCTGCAATCATGAATGTTGCAACCGTTCCTGCGAAAAACGATCCGATAGCTGCAATAGCAAGCGCAGGTCCTGCTCGTCCCCGCCTTGCCATCTGGTAGCCGTCAAGCGTGGTCACAACCGATGAAGACTCACCAGGTAAATTGACCAATATCGCGGTGGTTGATCCGCCGTACTGGGCACCGTAATAAATACCAGCCAGCATAATGAGCGCCGAGGTCGGATCGGTCATTTTGTAGGTCGCTGGCAAGAGCATGGCAATCGTCGCTAATGGCCCGATTCCGGGTAATACCCCAATTAAGGTGCCAAGGAAGACGCCGACAAAACAGTAAAAAAGATTCGCTGCCGTTGCAGCCGCCGAAAATCCAGTGGCGAGGTTGCCAAATAAGATGTCCATAGTTGTCTCGATTATCGATCTAGAAATTTTGGCAGGAACGGAAATTGCAACTCGAGCCCTTTAACAAACACCAAGTAAGAAAGTAATAGCAGTACCACGGTAGAGATCAAGGTATCTCGAACTTTAAAATCATGGCTGGCAGGCGCGGCAATCCAAATCAACACAATGATGGCAACGATAATGCCCAGCGACGGCAAGGTCGCTGCAAATGCAATAACAGCTAGCAAGATGGTGCTTACCTCGCGCCAGCCGGTTGGATCGACATGGACTGGCTTTTCGGTTTTACCCAAGCCAAGAAAACTAATCACTGCACCGAGTAGGGTGAGCAGAGCGCCTAAAAGGGTTGGGAAGTAAGCGGGTCCCATCTTCGCTGCCGTACCCATGGTGTACTCGCGCGAAAAAACGATGAATGCGATCCCGAAGGCCATAAACAAAATGCCTGCCCAGAAATCTCGGTAATTTTTTATCTGCATGCTTCGGTCTCCGTTGCTTTACGCCAATCCGACGTTTTCTCTCATGTCATTTTTCTCAAAGTCCAAGCCTAGCCTTAAAGCCTGGCCGGGCGAAGAATAGCCGAGCGAGGCGAAGGATGACAACCATAGGGT
>VGHV01000413.1 GCA_016868095.1 Betaproteobacteria bacterium | reverse complement strand
TAAAGCGATCTACGGCAGCCTGGTGATTACCATCGGTTTCAGGATCGAGTAGCCATCGATGCATCCAACGTCTTAGCGGAACAGTACCCCAGTCGGGCGGCGCGTGGTGCCTGTGATGAGAAGCGCTATGCTCTCCCTGACTCACAGCTTAACCTCAGCTACTTTAAGCGCATAGGCGCCTTTGTCGCAAACCATGATGCGAAGTGGCAGATCCTTGGAGAGCTTTTCGCCCGATTCCATAGGTCCAAAGCTAATCGCAGGTGGCGCTCCCGGGGGGGCGGGAGTTCCTTTTTCAATCACGACCATGCCTCGGGTATTGAGGTCAGTTCGATCGCACTTTTGTCCGATAACAGCTTGACTTGAATCAAAGGGATTCTTAGCCGATTTTAGCGGGCCTTGCGCACTTAAAAGAGCCGCCTGACGTGCCTCCCAAGTTTTCTCACCGTCATCACGACAGGCCTCTAATTGGCTTTGCTGACCCTTGGCGGATAGGGCATCGAGTTGATCGAACCAGTCCTTAAGTATCGCTGCGTTAGCCTTTGCTGCCTCGGTCTTTAATCCCTCGCGAAAAGCAAGATGCCCAATGAGGGCAACGCCAAGAAGCGCTAACAGCAGGAACAATAAAAATAATGTATCAACTGAAGTGAAAAGCTTTGTGCGGTCTTGTTGCAAGATAGCTCCTTGCAGAGCCAAAGGGGCTCCGGATTCCGCACTGACAGTGTGTTTCCCGTGAGCATACGTTCTTATCGACTGATCCGCGCATCAGCGCACGGTCAAGCCATTTAAACGTTATGGACCTTCAAGATTAAAGGTGAACGTATCCTCGACGCGGATGATCGCCTATTGGCCGCCAAGTGGCAAGCCCCCTTAAGTACGGGGGTGAAGCAATGATCCACACTATCTTGAGAGCTTGAGAAGCTCGCTGGAAATGCGCCTCGATCAGCTGCTTCGTTGCTGTTTTGGCCGGTCACCACGTAAAACAAGCCTTAATAGTTCGGCTAGGCTTTTGACATCAAATTTGGCCATGATTCGTGCTTTATGGACCTCGACGGTCCGGGGACTGATGCCGAGCACTTCGCCAATCTCTCGGTGGTTAAGACCCTTTGCCACTGCTTCCAAGACCTCGCGTTCGCGCGGTGTTAAGGCATCGTGCAACTGCTCGTTTGCCTGTGACTGGTTGTTTTGATCGAGTCGAGAAAAAGAGCGCTCTAATGCCGCAAGTAAATGCTTGATGACAACCGGCTTCTCTAAAAAATCAGCCGCCTGATTCAAAAATGCTTGCCTCATTACATGGGTATCTGCAAACGCCGATAGGAAAATCACTTCGTATCGGATCGGCAAGCTTGCGAGTCGCTCCTGCAAATCAAGACCAGAGATCCCGCTCATGCGAAGATCAAGAATGAGGCAGCAGGGACGCGAAGGGGGCATCTTCAGAAAATGCTCTGCACTATCGAAGACGCGGCAATCAAATCCTTTCAACCCAAGCATAAGGGCAAGCGAGTCCCTAACCGCTGGGTCATCGTCAACGATACAGACTAGCCGCGCGGGTGCTGCCGAGGTGTTCGTCACTTCGGTGATCCTCCAAGTAGAGCTTGATAACAAAGCACTTTTCAGGCGTACTTTCGTAGTCAAGTGTACCGCCGTTATTTTCAATCAGTGAGCGACTGATCGATAAACCTAAACCCAAACCGTCCTTTTTCCCACTCACGAAGGGCCGGAAAAGCGGGTCTACTTCGTCGATCTCAAGTCTCGGACCTTCGTCAATAACGCGAATCTCAAGCAAGGTCTGACTACTCCTCAAAACCCGTACCTCAACATTTTGGGCCCTCGAGGAGGCTTGGATCGCGTTCTTGACCAGGTTTGTGATCGCAGTGCCCACCTGGACTTCGTCAACATAGATCTTTGGGATCGTCCCCACACTACTGCATTGCAGGCTCACCTCGCTTGTGCGAGCGATGACCTCGAGCCGCTTGAGGCTATCCAAACAGAGCTGAATTGGGTCAACCTCACGAATCGATGCCGCTCCTGAAGTAAAGAAAGTCCTGAGACTTCGCACAATCCCGGAAGCACGCTGTGTCTCATCGGCGATCAGTCCCAGGGTACGTTCGAGTTGTAAGCCACTGTTCAAGAGTAATTGCCTTGTATGGTCGGTGGCACCTGCAGGGTTTGCCTGAAGCACTTCATCGGTCTGCCGATTACGCTCAAGGCGAATGTGTTCCGCTTGAAGCATCGCAGATTCTGCGTAGGCGTTGAGCGCATTCAGCGGTTGGTGCAGCTCATGCGCGAGCGAGCCCGCGAGCTCGCCAGCAGCAGCTAGCTGGAGGCTATCTTGGAGTCGTTCTTGGGTGCGCACACGTTCGTCAACAAGCGTCCCGATGATGAGCCCGGTCAGATGAAGCGTTAGCATCATAATTTGCAGTTCAAGGAGCAGCTCAGGTGAGCCGCCACTGTGCGCGCTGCTAATGACCAATGGGATTTGGATCAAGTTAGAGGTCATCGCTGCCCCCGACAGCGAGTGCGCTGCGGCCATCAAGCCCATGGCAAAAAATAAAGGGAAAAAATATCTAACCCGAAGATCATCGGGCAACATCAATATGGCAGCTAAGCAGATACCAAGTAGGGCTGCCAGGACCCAAAAGCTTGGCGCCTGAAACATTTCGAGAATTTGTCGTCGAGTCGTTCGCTGCACCAACAGAAACCCAAGCGGCAGCAATACCAGCATGCCCAATAAATCACCAACAAAGAATCTAAAAAGGGCATTGCTGTATTCGCCTGGACGCAAAGGCCCCAATAAGGTTTGCAGACTGACATAGGCTAGCGCTGTGC
>VGHV01000412.1 GCA_016868095.1 Betaproteobacteria bacterium | reverse complement strand
TGGCAGCAAATAGAGCACTTTGCCCTGCTTCACATGCCGCAGTACTGCGCGCAAGCCCTCATTGCGCAAGACCAAGCTGGTATCCGGAAAGCGGCCGCGCCCTGCAGTCATCGCATCGGTAAGTGCCTGGCTCTTTTGCTGGGCATAAACGGAAACCACCGGCATTTTTGAACTCAAATACAAACCCCCAGCATCGAGCCCTAGAAAATGGGGGGCAAGCACAATTAAGGGGCCGGCATCGCGGGCCTCTTCAAGATGAGACCAACCGCTCACGCGAACCATGTGTTGTAAGTGTTTGGCCGGGCCTTCCCACAATGCAAAGCGATCGATCAAGCTAATGACAAAGGCCTTGAAATGGCGCTTTGCGATAGCCTCTCGCTCAGCCGCCGATTGATCGGGAAAAGCAATCGCGAGGTTGGTCAGCGCAATGCGCCTTCGGCGTCGAACGAGCACGTAAACCAATCGGCCAATCATGCCCGATAGCAGGCACATCGCAGGCCGTGGCCAGCGCGACAAGGTCCGCGCTAGACCTATCAGGAGGGATGTTGAAAATTCTAGGCTAGTCTCGTTCATAACATAAACACTTATACATCTTTATAACGGTTATAACTCCAAAGATATTGCTCGGGAAAACGCCTTATCCAGCGCTCCATCGCAGCGTTGATCGCTGCGGGCGAAGACTCACCGTTGTAAATCTCAAAATGAATCTGCCAACTGCCGCGATCCAACGGCTTGATTGCCAAACGACGCTCCGCTATCGCAAAAAGAACAATCGGGTTGACGCGTTCGATCAAGCCCTGAGGTAGCGTCATCGTCCATGCCTGCCTCCCAAAAAAGGGGGCAAGGATGCCGTCACCGTTTCCAGGCACTTGATCGGGCAGCATGCCCACGGCCTCGCCACGTTTGAGGCATCGCAACAAGGCGCGAACGCCACTTAAATCGGCAGGAACCGAGTTCACCACACCACGGTTACGAGCCTCGCGCAAAAGTCGATCGAGCGCTTGGCTTTTGGCAGGTTTAAATAGCACTGTCATTGGGACGTGCTGGGCGATATAGCGAGGGATGACTTCAAAGCTTCCGAGGTGTGGGGTCACGACAAGCAGACCACGTTGCTCGAGTCGAGCCGATGCGATGGCCTGCGTCAGCACCGTTTGGCTGGGGCTTTCGCAATGGGCAAATAAGCGTGCGTCTGGCCAAAACCACAAGGCGGGCAATTCGGCAACAAGGCGGCCTGTATGGGCGCGGACTCGATCCGGCATAAAACCTGTAGCGTCATAACCTGCAATCGACAAATGTTTAAGCGACTTTTGCCGATAAGATTTAGAGACGATCCAAGCCAATCGACCCATCAAGGCACCGAGCGCCCAAAGCATTTGCAAGGGCCATAGCGATAAGCATTGGAACAATAAACGTAGCATGGTATTGACCGATAAGCGCTATAATCGCACTTGCCGAGTTAATGACAACTTGCGGGGCACACAAATACCGCTAAAGCGTCGCCGCTTCAAAGGGAAGTTGGCTACGCCCAACAACCTGGAGGCAATGGCATGAGCAAAAGTTATTTTTTCACCTCGGAATCGGTCTCCGAGGGTCATCCCGACAAAGTGTCGGATCAGATTTCAGATGCGATTCTTGATGCGATTTTTGCACAGGATCCACGCTCGCGGGTAGCAGCGGAGACCTTGTGCAATACCGGCTTGGTCGTGCTTGCCGGCGAGATCACCACGGGGGCCAATGTTGACTACATCCAGGTTGCACGCGACACCATCAAAAGGATTGGCTACGACAACACCGAGTACGGCATCGATTACAAGGGTTGCGCCGTGTTGGTGGCCTACGACAAGCAAAGCCAGGACATCGCGCAAGGGGTCGATGAGGGGCGGGGGCTTGATCTTGAACAAGGTGCTGGCGATCAAGGGCTTATGTTTGGTTATGCCTGCGACGAGACACCGGTTTTGATGCCGGCAGCCATCCATTATGCTCATCGCCTTGTTGAGAGGCAGGCTCAGCTGCGACGAGATGGTCGCCTACCCTGGCTCAGGCCCGATGCAAAAAGCCAAGTTACCCTTCGCTACGTCGATGACAAGCCGCATAGCGTTGACACCGTGGTCTTATCCACCCAGCACGCCCCTGATATACCCTACGACCAATTGCGTGAAGCAGTGATCGAAGAAATTATAAAACCGGTGCTCCCCAAAGCATTGCTGCAAGGCGAGGTGAAGTATTTAGTCAACCCGACAGGGCGCTTTGTCGTCGGTGGCCCTCAAGGCGACTGCGGTCTAACAGGGCGAAAAATCATTGTTGACACTTACGGGGGCGCGGCACCCCATGGTGGCGGTGCATTTTCAGGCAAAGATCCTTCAAAAGTCGATCGTTCGGCTGCCTATGCTGCCCGTTATGTTGCCAAGAACGTTGTCGCCGCCGGCCTTGCGAGCCGCTGCCAGATTCAGGTCAGCTATGCCATCGGTGTGGCACAGCCTACATCGATCATGGTGACCACTTTTGGAACCGGAAAAATTAGCGACGAGCGCCTTGAGACGCTTATTGCCAAGCATTTTGACCTGAGGCCCAAGGGTATTGTCCAGATGCTTGATCTACTTCGACCGATTTATCAAAAAACCGCTGCGTATGGTCACTTTGGCCGTGATGAGCCCGAGTTCAGTTGGGAAAAGACCGATAAAGCTCAAGCGCTTCGCACCGAAGCAGGCCTTTAAGCCCTGGATTAACAAGACCTTTAAGAGCCAAGCCAAACGTCGATAAACCCTTAGGCCCAGGGTTTATCGATCGGTTGATTTCGAATCGCGCTACAATTTTGGCCTTGATATGAATGCCCGAGGA
>VGHV01000411.1 GCA_016868095.1 Betaproteobacteria bacterium | reverse complement strand
CTGCCGACGCTGCCCTAAGGCAAGGGCCGATTTTTCCGCGCTGGCTTACTCGGTTAAATGCGTACGTTTATTTACGTATTTCTTATAAACCGAATGCGACTAACTTGGCAAGCACCCTTTGGTCAACGCGACTCGGCTGAATGCTCTTCTAAACCAGATTTGGCGGACTTTGCGGCAATCGCTTCGGCCTCACGTTGAGCTTTTAACAAGGCCTTATCCCGTTTGAGCGACAGATACTGCCAAAGAAGAAAGCACAAAAAAAGAAGGAAAAATAAAAGCTCTGCGAACAAAAAGTAGGGCCATTCCATAGCAAAAGAGTTTACTTCAACTGGCTAAGCTAGGCTACTCACTAAGATGATGACAATCGCTAAGCAAGCGGTTAGTCTCAACGCTCGAACGTTAACAACCCAGGGGAGTCGATGATGGCAAAGTATATGGTTCTAGGAAACTATAACGCTCAAGGGGCGGCAGGCGTGATTGCGCAAGGCGGTACGGCACGCGTTAACGCCATTAAGGCGCTCTGTAAGCAAATCGGTGGAAAGCTTGAAAGTTGCTACTTTTCATTTGGTGAATACGATATCGTCGCAGTAATTGAAGCGCCCGACAATGTAGCAATGACTGCGGCCTCATTAGCGGTCGGGGCAAGCGGACTGGTATCGATGAAAACCGTTGTGTTGCTCAGTCCAAAGGAAATGGACGACGCAGCTGCGAAAGTACCAGGATATAAAGCGCCCGGCGCCTGATCCCTTTGCGCTACACGCCTTTGCAAGACCCGTCGGCCCTGCAAAGGCCTAACCACGGTGCTTATAAAGTTTTCCCATCAGGCCCTTCGGGCTTTGTGGAAAACTCGAGAATAAGTTGTGCGAACTGACGCAGCACTCGATAATCACCCGACATCAGCGAGTCGTATGCCTGATCGCTCAGGCTTGTCAGCAAACCACTTTGTTTAGCAAGTGCCAATAGTTCCTCATCGCTCATCCATTGCTCCTGCTTCAGGGACAAGCCCCAGAAAGCTCGGAGTCTGCGCCATATCTCGGGGCACTTAGCTAGAAACCTGACTAGATCAATAAGTAGCCCGATACTTGCGCCAATCAGTGGTGTGAAAAATAAGCCAATCAGCGGCAAAAAGCTGTGAGTACAAGGCTTAAAGGCATCAATAGGTCTCCAGATGCAGGCGCCCTTCCCTTTTCATCGTCGCACCCAGACTGTCCCAATCCATGCCGGCCTGAACAGCCACATCGCGCAAAGTCATCAACACACCCTCTTCCATCGCCTTTAGCCCGCAGACAAAGAAGAAGGCATTAGGTTCACGGAGCAATAAGGCAAGATCAGCAGATCGATCACGCATTGCATCTTGAACATAGCGTTTTGCTTGACCTGGTGTGCGACTGAAAGCCAATTCAATATCAATGAAGTCCTTTGGCAAACTTTGCAGCGGGCCAAAATAAGGCAGCTCTTGCTGGGTTCTTGCTCCAAAAAATAGCATCAGCTTGCCACCTTCAAACTTGCCCGATTGGCGCATCCGCCGACGCCACTCAGTCATCGCACGCATGGGCGCACTGCCTGTCCCCGTGCAAATCATCACAATGCTGCTGCGTGGGTGATTTGGCATCAAAAAGCTCGACCCAAAAGGCCCGGTGACCTGCACCTTATCGCCAATCTTGAGATCGCACATAAAGTTACTGGCCACACCACGCACGGGCTGGCCCTGGTGATTCTCCAGTACGCGCTTGATTGTCAGTGAGAGATTGTTATAGCCAGGGCGCTCGCCGTTGCGGGGCGAAGCGACCGAGTACTGACGCGGGTGATGCGCCCTACCGTGCTGGTCGCAGCCCGGCGGAATGATGCCGATGCTTTGACCTTCAAGCACTGGAAACGGCATAGATCCAAAATCGAGAACAATATGATGGGTATCGTAATCTTTGCCGACCTCGGTCACCCGCGCGTTGCCTGTAACCGTTGCAATAACAAAGGCTTGCTCAGCCTTGGGGCCGTAAAGATTCGTGAAGGGGTGTGCTGCCGACCATGGCGGCAGGACGGACCCGTACTTGGCGCTTTGAAAGCCAACTAGCTGCGCCGGGTCAACACTCGTCGCTTGGGGGCTGAGCGCAGCTTGCTCAACGATCGCCGAAGGGCTGACACCCGCTGCCTCAAGGGCTGCAGTCGAAAGCTCTTCGGGTAATTCGTCCCAGCCGAGTTGTTCGGTCAGGCTGTAGGCCTTAACCCGCGGCATATTACGCCAATTATCGATCGAACCCGTGGGACAGGGAGGCACACAAGCCATGCAGTGATTACACTTTTCAGCATCCACGACATAGTTTCGATCGTCGTGCGTGATGGCACCCACGGGGCAGGTTGCCTCGCAGGTATTACAGCGAATGCAAATGACCGGGTCGATCAAATGCTGCTTAAAAAGGCTAATTTCTGCCATTTCCATGGTGAGTCATCGCTTCATGCAAAGATTGTTCTATGGCTTGATAAACCTGATCTTGCCCTATGTCAACGGCAAAGGACTTGATCAGTTAAAGCGAACATAGTCGAAGTTGACTGGCTGGCGGTTAATGCCCATGACTGGTGGTGCAATCCAGTTGGCGAATTTACCAGGCTCTACACAACGACCCATTAAGCTCGCGACAAAGGCTCGGTCCGATGCCGAAGGCAACCAGTGATCAACATGCGCGGCCCACTCAGCAGCACTGATGACTTTGCCATCAGGCGAAACCTTAACGCCTGCCAATGCACCGATGTTGCGGTGAAATGCCTTGTGCGGTGCCTTTAGCTGAAAGGGAATGCCCGCCTTCTCGATGATCTTGT
This sequence comes from Betaproteobacteria bacterium, assembly GCA_016868095.1. Lineage (GTDB taxonomy): Bacteria > Pseudomonadota > Gammaproteobacteria > Burkholderiales > Burkholderiaceae_E > UBA3064. The sequence goes on along the minus strand of VGHV01000411.1, from coordinate 28 downwards.
TCCAGCGACCAACCCCGGCAATCGAGTC
>VGHV01000410.1 GCA_016868095.1 Betaproteobacteria bacterium | reverse complement strand
AGAATAAACATCAGGCCAAAGTAAAGCATCCAGGCGCCGGTGTAGTCACTAAGTGAAATTTGCAAGGCTGTAATCAGCATGGCGCCTAAAATGGGGCCGAGGAAATGTCCAACGCCGCCGATATAAGTCATTAGCAGCACAGCACCCGACTGTGCACCGCTTACTGACAACGCATTCATGATCTCAAAATTGATCGCTGCAAGTGCGCCCGCGATCCCAGCGAAAGTGCCTGAAAGACAAAAGGAGATAAAGCGAATCATTTGGGTCGAGTAGCCAATAAACTCGGCGCGCTCTGGGTTCTCGCGAACAGCGTTGGCCATCCGTCCGAACGGGGTTTGGGTGATCGCAAACATCGCCAGGACCGCAAAAAAAGTCCACGCTGCTATGAGGTAGTAGACCTGAATTTGGGCGCCAAAGTCTAGGCCGAGCCAAGCTGCCAGCTTAGAGCGATCTGCGCTAACGCCTTCTTCGCCACCAAAAAACGAACGCATGATCAGCGACGAAGCCGCTACAAGTTCGCCAATCCCAAGCGAAATCATGGCGAAAGCGGTGCCAGCGCGCTTGGTAGAAACCCATCCAAAAACAAAGGCGAAAAGTAAACCAGTTACGGCACCCACGATTGGTACAACGATTAAAGGCATTGCCGCCGAAGGCCCTGCTAGTATTTGTAGCACATGGATCGACATGAAGCCAGCTAGCCCGTAATACACAGCGTGACCAAATGAAAGCATGCCGGTTTGTCCGAGTAGCATGTTGTAGCTGAGTGCAAAGACCGCCATGATGCACATGAGGCTCATCTTCGTTAATGAGGTGCCTGAGTCGAAGACAAAAGGCAGGGCTAGCAAAATCAGCGCTGCCAGGGGCCAAATTGCATAACGTTTCATGCTATGTCTCCCGATTGCCCATCAGACCCGTCGGCCGGAAGATCAAAATCAATATCAAGAGAAGATAAGGTATGACGGGCGCCACCTGTGCCACGGTCACACTCCACAGATCGCCAAGAACCGTACCTACTTGTGGATTAAATGGCAAAAATGCAAAGAGATCGGATAAGGAAACATTTATCGCTACCGCGAAGGTCTGCACTAAGCCGATCAACAATGAAGCAATAAATGCACCGGTGAGCGAACCGAGGCCACCGAGTACTACGACCACAAACAGAATCGGCCCAAGAAGCGCTGCCATCGAGGGCTGGGTGACCAGAGCAGGGCCTGCAATCACACCGGCGAGACCGGCCAAAACCGATCCGCCTCCAAATACCATCATAAAAATACGAGGCACGTTATGTCCCAGCATGGCAACCATGTGGGGGTGACTGAGCGAGGCCTGGATAATTAATCCGACCCGTGTCTTAGTTAAAACCCATAACAATACGATAAACATACCAATCGCTATGCTTAGCATGAAGACCTTATAAGCCGGATATGTTGTGCCGAACATGGTGAAGGCAACAAAATCCAAGGCGTCTGGGACACGATAATCAACTGGCAGTTTGCCCCAAATCATCTGGACAACTTCTTCGATCACAAAGGCAAGGCCGAAAGTGAACAAGAGCTCTGCAACATGGCCATGCTTGTGAACCTGCCGCAATCCAAAGCGCTCTATCAATGCGCCGACAAGCCCAACGAGTAGTGGGGCAACGAAAAGGCCAATCCAAAAGCCAAGATGCTTGGCAATTTCAAAGCCAAAGTAGGCACCAAGCATGTAAAAGCTCGCATGCGCAAAGTTGAGAACGCCCATCATCGAGAAGATGAGCGTGAGCCCGCCCGCCATCATGAACAGCAACATGCCGTACAGGACGCCGTTTAGGCTTGAAAACAGAATCAGCTCAAGCATGGCCGTCCTTAGAAACCTGAATCTGCCAGCGTTCTAAAAACGCTCCTAGTACGGACGGCTCATTTTGCAGGTGGTAGCGAGCTCGGTATCCTTACCTTCGACTTTTCCTAAAGTCTTCCAGCCCCAACCCGTACCTTCTTCGTCATATTTTGCGCCGGCGGGTAGAGGTCCAAATGAGGCGATAAACATATCTTGGATGAACTGGTGATTATCGGTTCGCATGTATCCCACACCGCCGTTATGCGTCGTAATCCTCATCCCCTCAAGTTTTTGAGCTATCTTTTTTGCATCCACTGCGCCGGCAGCCTTTATTGCTTCAGAAAGCATATACATCTGATTGAAGGCTCGTGGATACCAGACTGCCTGTCCCGTGCGAGGACGGAAATCGGCCTCAATGGCCTGCGATGGCGGATGTGGCACGTTGGCATGACCCTCAACAACTGCGAAAACACGATCGGACAGCCCCGTTTGCTTGATTGCCGTTGGTCCGCCTGCGCCCCCGGCATAGTAGGTGTACCAGTCGACTTTAAGGCCTGCGTCGGCGGCCGCTTTCAGCAGCAGCGCGATATCCTGTCCCCAGTTACCGGTGATGACCGAGTCAGCACCTGAAGCTTTGATCTTTGCGATATAGGGAGCAAAGTCATTGATCTTGAGCAGGGGATGTAACTCGTTCCCAACGATTTGCACGTCGGGTCGTTTCTCCTTGAGCATGGCCACTGCCTGAGCGCGAACCGCGTGCCCGAAGGAGTAGTCCTGGTTGATCAGGTAGACCTTCTTAACACTGGTCCTCGCCTTCATAAAGTTTGTAAGCGCTGCCATCTTGGTATCGGAATCGGCATCCCATCGAAAATGCGACCAGTTGCACTTATCGTTGGTCAGCGAAGGATCGACAGCGGCATAGTTCAGGTAATAACTTCCTTGCCTGGATTGCGAGCATTGTGCTTCGCAACAAACTCAGAAAGCGCTGCGGCAACCGATGATCCGTTGCCCTGGGTGATGATTCGAAT
>VGHV01000409.1 GCA_016868095.1 Betaproteobacteria bacterium | reverse complement strand
CCCACCAGGGCCTTGCCAGACAAACACCGAATGAGGTTTACTTTGCAACCGAGCTGAGGAAAGCAGCCTGAATGACACAACGGCGACCCATCAATTATCTTTCCCAGAACGCTGTCTCAGAAAATCGATTCCCCTTAGTCCAACAAGAAAAGATTTCCTAAGTCCATCAATAAGTCAAACGTAGACAGCGTGATGTGCGCACTAAACAGTGTAAGGGTGGCAGAGCGCTGAGTCATAACAAGCGATGGGTTCTCATGCCTTACTTTATGGAGTAACCATTAATATTTCCTTTGAGCCAACCTGCACCTGAAGTTCGACCAGCTCTCCTCCAACTCGAAGCTTTGGGAAACCCACACCCACCACCGTTACCGTGCCTGGCCTTATCGCAGTAACCTGCGCCTCACTTAGGGGTGAGTTGTCACCGCGTTTAAGGAACTTTTCTCCCTCACATCTAGAGAATGGCGTAGCCTCATCAAGTGCTGCTGCGCGGACCCTGTTAAGTTCTGATTTGATTTTCACCAAAATTTGCTTCCCCTCGTTGTCCAAAAGGCGAACAGAACTGAGCTGTGGTGCCCAACGCCCACCGCTATCCAGCCGACCAGCTGTGATACAGCCTGTCTCGATGTTCTGTGCAACCGCCGTAACTGGCAGGTAAATGAGCATTGACCAAAATAGTTTCATAAAAATGTTCACTAAAAGGATATTGAGCTGGATCGATTTTCTGAGACAGCGTTCTGGGAAAGATAATTGATGGGTCGCTGTTGTTCGGTTCAGGCTGCTTTCCTCAGCTCAGTTGCAAAGTAAACCTCATTCGGTGTTTGTCTGGCAAGGCCCTGGTGGGTTCTGTCCTGATTAAAGGTGTCGAAATAAGCCCTCAGCCCAGCTCGGAGTTCAGCGATCGTGTCGCAGGCGTAGAGGTAAACATGCTCATACTTGACCGATCGCCAAAGCATTTCGATAAACGCGTTGGCGTGCCGCTGATGGCAGCCACAAGCGCGGGGTCGGGTCGCTGAATGACTTCAAGACGAATGCTTGGCACTTCTTCAATCATTGCCTATCCTATCGGGAAAAAGGTGAATCCATGGGGGACAACAGATGAATATCCGCAGCATCGCCGAGTTTCGCCGCTTGGCGCAAGTGCGTCTGCCCCGACCGGTTTTCGATTTTGCTGATGGTGGCGCAGAAGACGAAAGCACGCTGCGAAATAACGAACGCGCATTTTCCCGCTGGGCATTACTGCCGCAGAGTTTGCGAGGCGCCGCACAACGCGATTTGTCCATTGAATTGTTTGGCCAGCGTTTGCAGCTGCCGGTGTTGATCGGGCCCACCGGGCTTGCCGGGCTTTTTTGGCCTCAAGGCGAACTTGCCAGTGCGCGCGCAGCGCAGCGGGCATCGACGGTTTATTGCTTAAGCCATGGTTCGGTATGTTCGATGGAGCAACTAGCTCAGGGCCATGCAGGCCAGCGCTGGATGCAGGTTTTCGTCTACAAAGATCGTGGCTTTACCCGTGAACTCACCGAGCGTGCCAAGGCTTCGCGTTTTTCGGCGTTGATCCTCACGATCGATAACCAGTTGCTCGGTAAACGCGAGCGAGACTGGGTGAATGGATTTGCGATTCCGCCGCGATTTGGACCTCGCGAGCTCGCCCAATATGCGATCAAGCCCGCCTGGTGGTGGGCGATGCGTCAAGAATTACCAAAAATTACCTTTGGCAATTATGTCCGGCCCGGTGAGCCTCAATCGGTGGCGGGACTCGCAGGGCGAATGGGCAGTCTGCTTGATCCGGCTATGAACTGGCGCGATGTTGAGGCCTTGCGCGCGCATTGGCCGGGACCTTTGCTCTTAAAAGGCGTGCTGCATCCCGAGGAAGCGGCGCAAGCACAAAAACTTGGCATCGACGGCTTGATCGTCTCAAACCATGGTGGGCGTCAGCTTGACGGCGCTATTGCTTCGCTCGATGCACTGCCTTCGATTGTCGATCGTGTCGGAAGCTCAATGCCAGTGCTTTTGGATGGCGGCATCCGGCGAGGTTCGCATGTATTGAAAGCGCTTGCGCTAGGGGCCCGAGCGGTCCTGGTGGGGCGGCCGCAGCTTTGGGCGCTTGCCTGTGCCGGCGAGAACGGTGTGTATGACATGCTCGAACTATTGCGTGATGAATTGGATCGAGCCATGGGTTTGTGCGGTTTGGAAGACATCGCCGCTATCAGCCAAGCGCGCCCGATTCTTGCCAGGGCAGATCTGATCTGATCTTGATCGCGATTCTGGGTGGGTTCTTCGAATGGCATCTGTTTGCATGGGTATCATTTGCTCCGCGAGGAGAAGGTTTTATGGCTACCAAAGTGATGATTATTCAACCGATGAGCGGTTTGACCCGCAAGGGCTATTTCGGGTTCAGTTGGACTTATCTTTTTTTCGGTTGGTGGGTGCCGATGTTTCGAGGTGAGCTAGGAGTGGCAGCACTGCACCTGCTGTTTACGATTGTGACTTTCGGACTTTGGCAAATCGTTGTAGCGTTTTTGTACAACAAACAGTTTATGACGAGGATGCTAGAGAAGGGCTATGTGCTCGGTGATACCGAGGAGGTGATGACCCAAGCCCGTATCGCATTAGGCATCGCCAATACTCCCGGTAAACTCACCTGACCACTAAAAGACTTGTTTACGGTCTTACCTACTTGAAAGAGCTATGGGAAACAATCCATAGGCAAGGGCGCATCTGACCGTATGCTAGCTAAACCAGACGAGGTCTCTCTGGTTCATCTCTACAAATCTTCCGTCTGCCTTAGAAGATGCGCCGGCGCGTGTCCTGCACGCTCTTTTCCACTACGCCTTTCTCCCAACCCGAG
>VGHV01000408.1 GCA_016868095.1 Betaproteobacteria bacterium | reverse complement strand
CTTGCAAAGTCGGAAAAGGGAATATTTCGCTCCTGAGCATATTGCTCAACATTCTCATGATCAATCATCACAAGCAGCGACAAATACGGCTTACGATCCCCGACAACGACTGCATCGGTGATGTAGGGCGAAAACTTCAACTCGTTTTCAATTTCACTAGGGGTGATGTTTTTGCCACCCGCTGTGATGATGATGTCCTTCATCCGATCAGTAATTCGAACAAAGCCCTCAGCATCGATTTCACCGACATCGCCTGTGTGAAGCCAACCCTCTGCGTCAATCGCCTCTGCGGTCTTATCGGGCAGATTCAAGTAACCAACAAAGACATTGGCACCACGCGTAAGAATCTCACCTTGATCTGATATCTTGATCTCATTGATTCCGGCCTGCGGCTTTCCAATCGATCCGAGTTTCAAAGCACCCGGCAGATTAATCGTACCCCCTCCGGTCGTCTCGGTCATGCCCCAGACCTCAAAGAGCGGTACACCAAGCGCCCAATACCATCGGATCAGGTCAGGCGAAATCGGTGCAGCCCCGGTCGCAGCCCATCTCACACGATCGAGTCCAATAGCCCTACGCACATTGCCCAAGACGACATAGCGCAGTGTCGCGTTGAGCATCCGCAATGCCAAGGGCGCTTGCTGCGCTTGCATCGCGTAGGCTGCATGCCGCTCGCCAACAGCCAATGCGAAACGATATGCAGCTTGTTGGATGGGCGTTGACTCCTTCATCCGCAAATTGATCGCTGAGTAAAACTTCTCCCAAACACGAGGCACGCCCAACATGATTGTTGGGGAAATTTCTCGAACGTTCTCGGGAACTGTATCGGGATTTTCGACAAAATTCATTCTTGAGCCACGCTCAAGCGAAAGCATCGAGCCGAACATGCGCTCGGCGATGTGGCACAGGGGCAGGAATGACATTTTATCGTCGTCCGGACCTTGCGCCAGTTGGTGGGGAAAATTTTCCATCACCGCTCTCAGGTTCCGATGACTCAGCATCGCACCCTTAGGTTTACCCGTGGTGCCCGAGGTGTAGACAAGAATTGCCACATCATCAGCGCAACGGGCATGCAAGCGAGTCTCGAAAAGCGCTGGATACCGCTCATCATGCAACTGCCCAAGCGCTTCAAGATCTTGTAACGACATAATTTGCGGATCGCTCAAATCGCGCAACCCTTCCATATCCATCACGATGATCTTCTTTAATGCAGACAATCGTTCACGAACCTGCAGGGCTTTATCGAGTTGCTCTTCATCTTCAACAATCAAAACCTCGGTACGCGAGTCAGCACATAAAAACTCGAGTTGCTCTGAAGAATCCGTTGGGTAAACCCCCGATACGACAACGCCAACCAGTAAGGCGCCGAAGTCGCAATAGGCCCACTCTCGCCTTGTGTTGGCAAGAATCGAAACACATGTACCTGGCTCTAAACCCAGTGCAGCAAGCCCCATGCCGATTCGCCTGGCATGAGCACCGTAGTCGCTCCATGTGATCTCATCCCAAACGCCAAAGAGCTTTTGCCTCAAGGCGACCTGATTCGAGCGCTGTCCAACAGCGTTCCAAAATTTTTGACCTAAGGTCTCACCGGCAAGCCTGGATGGATTCATCGCTCTTTACTCAACGCCATTGCTTTTTCTTCTTCCAGCGCCGTTCTCCGCGAACTGCGTCTGACTTCATACCAAGATAGAACTCGCGGATATCGTCTTTCTCGAGTAAGGCGGCGGTCTCACCTTCAAGCACAATACGTCCCACTTCTAGAACATAACCAAAATCGGCCGTTTGCAAGGCAATTTGTGCATTTTGCTCAACCAAGAGCATGGTTGTGCCCTCCTCCTGGTTAACCCGCTTGATGATGGCAAAAATCTCTTTGACCAACTTGGGCGATAAACCAAGACTTGGTTCATCGAGTAAAAGCATCTTAGGTCTTGACATCAGGGCACGGGCAATAGCCAACATCTGCTGCTGTCCGCCGGATAATTGTCCTGCCTCCTGGCCGGCGCGCTCTTTAAGTATGGGGAAATAGCCGTACATCCGCTCGATATCCTGACTGACCGCCGAATCGCTGCGGGTATATGCGCCCATCAGCAAATTCTCTTTCACCGTCAGCAAGGGGAATACCTCGCGCCCTTCAGGAACGTGGCTAAGTCCAAGCCTAACGATTGCATCAGGCTCCAATCCTTGAATCGATTGACCCAAAAATTGGATCGTTCCCTTGCGTGGATCAAGAATGCCAGAGATCGTCTTCAAGATGGTCGTCTTGCCTGCGCCATTTGACCCGAGCACGGTCACAATCGAGCCTTGGGGCACCTTCAAGGACACCCCACGAATCGCTTGAACAGGTCCGTAGCTTGCTTCGACGTTGCTGAGGCTCAAAATAGGCTCTGTGCTTTGCATCAAGCCTGTCCCAAATACGCAGCGATCACATCAGGGTGGGCTTGAACCTCACTCGGTGTCCCCTGTGCCAACACCTTTCCAAAATTCACCGCTAAAACCCTGTCTGACACTCTGGAGACAAGCGACATGTCATGCTCCACCATTAAAACCGTAATGCCCAGTTCATCGCGAATATCCTGAATCCAATAGGCCATGTCATCGGTTTCCTCGACATTCAACCCCGACGAGGGCTCATCAAGCAGCAGCAGCTTAGGCTCGGTACATAGGGCCCGAGCAAGTTCAACCACTTTTCGCACACCATAGGGAAGGCCTGCAACCGTTGCGTCGCGGTAGGCGGCAAGATCGAGAAAGTCGATGACCTTTTCCACGGCGCGACGATTAACGAGTTCACTGTCTCGCACCGACCGGGCAAAAAACATCTCGGCCAGTGGACGCTTTGGCGTGTGAGCATGGCGCCCGA
>VGHV01000407.1 GCA_016868095.1 Betaproteobacteria bacterium | reverse complement strand
AAAGCCGCCCGCACCGACATACACACCCAGGTATCGAATGTGTTGGGCCACCCAATCGTGAAGGATGCGCAACTTGTCGCGATCACTGCCGGCCTTGGCGGTTAATGATTGAGCAAGCGTTTTAATCGCTTCATCGGCTTCACTATGAGGCCTTGAGCGTGCCTGATAGGCTCTGCCCAGTGCGCCCCAATCGGCAAAGCTCGTCGCACCAATCCAGGCTGCGAAGTCGGTGATATCGACCTCATCGCGCTCACGGGCGGTCGTAACAGGCTGCACGACTGAAAACTCATAACGTATCGAACCCTGTGGATCATCAGGCTGCGCAGGCACCTGTCCTCCGCTTATGCGAAAGCCTTGGAGCTTTTTTAGCAAAGCCTCGCCCTGATGAGACTTAGCCGTCACCTTGATTGGAAGCCTGGGGTCGTGGACCAGCGTGAAGCGATAGTCAAGCTGAGGAATCGCAGGCGAGAAAAACTCGCCGATGAAAAAGTGCCCCGGAAAGTAGGGCGTGTGGTGATGATTGTCGAGCCGCACATAAAGCTTGCTGCCGATGGCAACCTGAGGAAAGATCACAATCTTTTGCTTGCGATCGCTAAAAATCCGGCCATCGTCGTCATCGGCCACATCTTGGGTGCGGATCTGATCGGCGGGCACGACAATCCTCGTGCCATCAGGCTTTTCGGTGTAGGCCTCAACAATCTCAACGGTCTCAAGCGATCCCACATAGCCAAAGCGCTGCTCGCCTTCTTTCTCAACGCCTGAGGGCGTGTCGATGCGAATCACTCGCTCCATTTGATAGCGGTTTGAGCCATCGGCTTTTACATCCACCCGAATGTGCTCTTTGAGCACGGTATAGGACGCTTTGTACTGGGCAAGCGCAAACCCAGGTCCAAGCAAGAAGAGAAGCAGGCCGATGAATCGCGCAAGAAATAGGTGCATACAGGTTTTGATGTTTGTAGTGTGGATTAAAAAAGTGCCCAAAAGCGGTCGGACCGCAGACAATAGGCCTGATGCGATTGAGCATTTTGCTGCACAGCCAGATCGTTGCTGATCACTGTGGTGGGAAGAGAATCGTTCTGCTTTCTGAGATAGGCCAGATAGCCTGCTATATCGTGATCGGCGCGATTGGCACCGGTTCCACCGCTGTAGTGCAGACTAAGTCGCTCATTGACTTGTTCAACACCGCCGCGGGGGCTGTCAAGAAAGATGCGAACTTCGAGAGCCGGGTGAACAGCAATGGAAATTTTCACTTGCTCAATCAGTGCAAGCCGTCCTTCATCGATCGCAGTGCGTGTTGACTTTGGATCGTTATGATCTGTCGCAGCGATGGTCGGTCCGAGGGCATCGAAAATTAAGTTATAGCCATCAAGCAAAATCCGATGAGGCTCACCCAAGGCAAGTGCAATCGCGAGGGTATCGGTGACACCAGGAGCATCGCTTGATGCGCTATAAAACTCAGCATTCACCAGCACGCTATCGTTGAGCCGCATGGCGTGGTGCCTTGCCATCTCATCAAGTCGCATCCCATCGGCCTTTTTCACAAGTCCCTGGTTGATGCAACCACGAAGAAACCGTCGAAAGGCAACCAGACCCTCAAAGCTATCCTGGGCATTGAGCGACATTTCAAGCTTCGTTACGACGGGGTCCTTGCTGGTGGGCTTGGTTGCAGCTTGTAGGGTGCATTGCAAGTTTTCAAGCTCGATGTCGATCTCGGATTCAAGGCTTGCAAGTGCTGATAACGGTTTGATGGCATAGAGCCTTGCCTCGCGCAGCTTTGTCTTTGCTTGTTCGAGTTCAGCGATTCGCAAGCGAAGCAGTGCTCGGTTGCCAAAGGCTTGATCCTGCTGGGCTTGCTCAGCCAGCAGTTGCTCGGTGCGAGCGAGAAGTTCAGTCGGCTCGCCTTGAAGCGCGTTTTCCATCGCTTCTAAGGGTTTGATCCAGGTCCTCAGGCTCGATGCTAAATGTTCTCGTACTTCAAGCTTGACCCTTAAATCTACCCCATGGTTTGCTGAGGCCAGTGACTCATTCAGGGCCTTGATCGTCGCTTCGTTTGCGATCGCCTGACTCTTTAGGGTTGCAAATGCTTCTTCAAGCGACGTATGACTACTTTTTAGATTGTTAAACTGTTGCTGCTCACTGACCAGGTCACCTTTAAGCTTGCGCAGTTCTTTTTCGGATGCTTTAAGTTTTGCCTCCACCGCACTCAGACTTGCTTTGGTGCTTGGTGTTTGACCCGTGGATGTCTGGTTGATTGAGCGTGAATCACTTTTCTGAGTAGCGTCCGGTGCATTCAATAATGCTTGTGTCTGAGTGAGGCTTTGCATCAAGCCCAGTAAGGGCTCGAAGGCTGTCTGGAGTTCCCTTGTGGCTTCTTCGATCGACTCGTCTGTGACTTCAAATGCCTCTATGGAAAAGGCCTCGTTTTCAAGCACATCCATGGCCATACGAAACACGGCATCACGCGGATCGAAAAGCATGCCACCCAGGACTACGTCTACCCCCAGGCACTTAGCCCAGCTACGCCAGTGATCGCGTAAAGCTTGCTCTGAAAACACACAAGCAAAGAACACCGTCGTTGCGTTATACAAATAGTCATGTAACTGCTCAGAAGGCGCGGTAAGTTGATCGGTTCTTATGCAGTTGCAAAATCGCTTTCTTGCGTGAGGGAGATTTGAAAACTTAGGCTGAAAGCCTCTAAAGGTCCAGTCATGCTGTTTCACCAGGTACTCAAACAAATCCTTGGCTGGGATACGTCCCACACACGCAGCCATGAGCGCTCGGCCTTGAGTCCCAAGTGTGCGGTCACGCAGCTTCAAATCGTTGTCTCCATCACGTTGTTCGCTTACTAAGTACGATACAACT
>VGHV01000406.1 GCA_016868095.1 Betaproteobacteria bacterium | reverse complement strand
ATATTTATCCTGTAAAGGGTTATTCGATCACCGTGAATCTGCCCGATGCCGATAGTCAGTCGGCTGCACCGCAGGTCAGTCTGCTTGACGATGAAACCAAGCTGGTGACGAGTCGACTCGGCGATGATCGCTTTCGCGTTGCAGGCACTGCCGAGTACAACGGCATCAATTTGGACATTCGTGCAGACCGGATTCAGCCGCTTATCCATTGGGTCAATCAGTGCTTTCCAGGTATTGACACGAGGAAGGTCGTGCCATGGGCAGGTTTGCGACCGATGATGCCCGATATGCTGCCTCGGGTGGGGCAAGGAAAGCGTACCAACGTTTTTTATAACACAGGTCATGGTCACTTGGGTTGGACGCTTTCTGCGATTACGGCGCACCAATTGGCAGGAAAGGTCATGGCATGGTCAAGATCGGGTCAAGGCTAAACGCTGGATGGACCTGGCATACCGGATCAATAGAACGGACCTGAATCTTAAATTGTTTTGATTTTCATCAATAGGAGACGAGTATGTCGATGATTAGCTACCAGGTTGAAAGCTTCGGCCGACCGCTTGCGCAGGTTGTGCGCGGTCTGCCAAAGCCCCAGGGCACGGAGGTGGTGCTTCAAGTGGGAAGCTGTGGTGTGTGCCATAGCGATGTGCATTTACATGACGGGTATTTTGACCTTGGCAATGACGTGAAACTGAATATGACTCGCACGCTTGAGCCTCCCAGAACACTCGGCCACGAGATCGCCGGGACCGTGGTCGCAGTCGGCCCGGATGCGCGCGATTTGAGCATTGGCGATCGACGGGTTGTCTTTCCCTGGATCGGTTGCGGCAGTTGTGCACTTTGCGAATCGGGCAACGAGCATCTTTGTAACAGTCCTCAGGCCCTTGGTATTCATCGAGATGGTGGCTTCGCATCGCACAGCCTTATTCCGCATCCGCGCTATCTGGTGGACTATGGCAGTCTCGCAGAGGAGCAGGCCTGCACCTATGCCTGCTCAGGTCTAACCGCCTATAGCGCTTTGAAAAAGCTTATTCCCATGTCTCCCCAAGATCCACTACTGATCATCGGCGCTGGCGGTGTTGGCTTATCGGGCATACGGCTTGCACGCCAAATGTTTGGGATCGCACCGATTGTTGTAGAAGTTGACCGATCTAAATGGGATATTGCTCGTGAGGCTGGGGCTGCAGACGTGATTGATCCCGGCGCTGAGGGCGCCAGCAAGTCGCTGATGAAGGCAACGGGTGGTGTCGCTGCAGCGGTTGATTTTGTCGGTGCGGCTGCAAGTTTTAGCTTTGGCTTTAACGCCTTGCGCAAGGCAGGAAAGCTCATATGCGTTGGACTTTTTGGTGGGGCAACGCAAATCGTGCCAGCGATGGTCTCAATGAAATCGGTCAGTGTTATGGGTTCTTATGTGGGTAGTCTGCAAGAGATGCGCGAGCTGATGGCGATTGCAGCACAAGGCAGTCTTCCCGAACTGCCGCTCACCACACAGGCGTTGAGCACGGCAACCGAGGCACTTGAGGACCTACGTGCAGGCCGCATCCGCGGTCGCACGATACTGAAGGCGTAGTCGGCTGTTGCAAGCAAAGATAAGTTATTTTTATAACAAAAGGAGTCATTTGTATGGAACAGCCAAACTGGATGAGCCTCAGTCCGATGCACCTGTGGCGCGACTGGATTACCAAAAATGAGGCGCAGTGGAGCGAGACCGTGTCGCGGATGCTCAAAGACGAGCACATCAGCAAAGTGCTCAATCGACAACTCGGTGAAATGCAACTCATGCACCGTCAGTTCTCAGAGCTTGCGCAGGCCTCGCTCGCGGTTGCCAATTTGCCATCCCGCAGCGACTTTGAAGCACTCGATGAGCGTATGGGTCGGCTCGAGGATGGCATGGCCCGGCTGAGCGCTGCGGTCTCAGATCTGAGCCAAGCCTTGTTAGCCTCACCATCCTTTACCGCGCCTACCAGTCTGAAGCGTCCTGTGAGAACACGCAAAGCGCCGCAAGCTGCTATGAACACCGGAGGCTGAAGGTGTTAAACACTGAGCCTCAACCTTCTACCTTGTTAGGCCTTCACAGCCCGGCACAACGTGCGCTTGAAAAAATGGGCATACCGGGCATGGATTTTGCCAACCTCACAGGGCAGCTTGGTGTGACGCCGAAAACGACGATTGATGCGCAAGGCACACTGAAACTTCATCACTTCACGCCCATGTGTGATGAGGTTTACCGCGTTCCAGTGCTGATTGTCACCTCGCTCGTGAATCAGCCCTACATCCTCGATTTGGTCCCTGGCCAGAGCATGGTCGAATTTCTCCTAAAAAAGGGCTTCGATGTCTACATGATCGAATGGGGTCGACCACGAAAAGAGCACCGAAACCTTAGCCTTGAAGATCACGTGCTCGATCGATTACCGGCTTGTGTGAACAAAGTGCTAAGCCATAGTGGGGAGTCTCAGCTTTCGATCATCGGCTATTGCGTGGGGGGCTTACTTGCCGTACTTTGGGCTGCGATCGACGCGGCGATGCGAGGCAGAGTAAGCGCCGGCCCCTTAAAAATCTTGTTTGTATGGCAACACCCGTTAACAGCGATGGCTTGGAATCGCTCAAAACATGGATGGGCCCTGACTTTGACGAGGAGGCGCTTTTAGCGGAGCATGGCAATGTACCGGCTGAATGGGTACAAAATGCATTGCGATCACTTAGACCCTTTGGCAAAGTGGCAGGTGCCGCTAATCTTTTGAATCAGGCCGATCAAGAAGCAATTGTTCGTAGCAATTTGCGAATGGGCAAATGGGAAACTGACAACATTCCCTTTCCAGGTGGCGTTTTTCGGCAGATGGTCAATGATTTCCTGCGCGATAACTGTCTTA
>VGHV01000405.1 GCA_016868095.1 Betaproteobacteria bacterium | reverse complement strand
AAGAACTCGTCACAATCTTGCCAACGTTCATGGCAAGCCCGGACAGGCCTTGCTCGAGCATGAATGGTTAATGTCGGTTAGGGCCAGAGCCTCGGTGCCAGGGGGTGCCTGCGCTTTTGATGTTCCCTCTTATCACGCCTGGCAGCAGCGCCCCCCCGAACAGCGACTAGAGGATATGAAGCTTTGGTGTGGGTATTTGCGCCCGCTTGAAGCCGCGCTTCAGGTCATGCTTGGCCTGTTACGCGAAACAGGTCAGAGCCAGCAAGTCCTTGCCAGCAAGGGCACTTATCAAATGCAGCTCACCGGGCGTAGTTTTCAACTGGTTCGGGTGTTGCCGGTCGACCCGCAGGCTATTCCCGAGATGAGTGCTAATCAGTATTTGATGTGGTTACGGTTTACCCGGCAAGAAGGTGCTGCCAAGCCCAAACCCATCGACCGTGACGTTGCCTTCACCATTGAACTCTGCAACTTCTGATCGAGACCCACCAAGCAAAGCCCTCGTGGTGGCCTGCCCCAAATGCGCGAGGGACTCGATCTATGCGCCAAGCAATCGCTACCGGCCCTTTTGCAGCGAGCGCTGCAAACTCAATGACCTCGGTGATTGGGCAAGCGACCGTTATCGGTTGGCTGGCGAAGAGACCCCAGGTGAGGATGAGCACTGAGCCTCGCCTGCAAGCCTCAATATATCCAAGCACTCATTGCCGCGCCGCAAATAAACCGGCTTCAAACTCGAAGCCGAATGATGCTCGATCATCGCCATACTGTCCGCGGTATCACTCGCCTCAAACCATTGAATTTGATCGAGGCGAGCATCCGACATGCTTAAGCTTGCCGGGAGCAAAAGCCAGTCCATCATGGGTTCAGTGGCTGGCAAAAGCGGCGAAACCCCCATCTCGGCTCGTTTTCTGGGATCAACCCAAGCAAAAGCCTGGGACTCAAGTGAGCGTGGCTCACCTTGCCATTGCCAGACGCGTCGAACATGCAAGCGCACATGGCCGTGCGGGTAGTGGTACTCGCGCAGGCACCAGGGACTTGAGCGCTCTATACGAAGCCCTAGTTCCTCGTCGAGCTCGCGGGCCAACGCCTCGTGAGCTGTTTCACCCGCTTCGAATTTCCCCCCGGGAACTTCCCACCAACCCTCATAGACCTTGCCTTTGGGCCGCTGCGCCAGCAAGACCTCGCCCTGGCGGTTAAGCAGAACGCCGGCTGCGACGTCGATGGCCATATTGGCCGATCCAGTCTCGTGCAAATTGCGAGGCAACACGACCCGAACGCGAACCGCGCTCGAGGGCAAAGCGAAGGGCATCGCCACGCGCCTTTTCGATTTGCTTGCCGTCTGCGCCCAGTTGAGCCATCCAATGCGCCACGACACTCAGGTAGTGATCCTGATTAAAGGGGTAAAAGGGCACCCACAAACCAAAGCGTTCAGAGAGCGAAATCTTTTCTTCAACCGTCTCCCCGGGGTGAATTTCGCCATCCTCGGTGTATTTGGTGTCGAGATTTTCTCGCATGTACTCGGGCATCAAATGGCGGCGATTTGAGGTCGCATAGACCAGTACATTGTCAGATTGAGCCGCAATCGAACCGTCCAAAACAGTCTTGAGCGCCTTATAACCGCCCTCGCCTTCTTCAAAGGACAAATCATCGCAAAAGATCACAAAACGCTCGGGACGCTCAGCCACCAAATCGACAATATCGGGCAAGTCGACAAGATCTTCTTTATCGACCTCAATCATCCGCAAGCCCTTTGGATGAAAGGCATTAAGCAAGGCCTTGATCATCGAACTCTTGCCAGTGCCCCTTGACCCGGTCAGCAAAACATTATTAGCCGTACGCCCCTCGACGAATTGTCGGGTGTTACGCACCAGGATTTGCTTTTGCTCGTCGATATGCTGCAAATCATCAAGGCCAAGGTCCGAGCGGTGTTTTACCGGGGATAACCAGGCCTGAACCCCAAGCGCACTTTGTCGACGACGCCAACGGAATGCGACAGCCGATTCCCAATCGGGTGGCTTCACATGAGGCATCAGCCCGGAAAGTTGACTTATCAGCGCTTGCAACTGATCGGCCAGGCCAGCCAGGACTGGCTCGGCTTTAGGATCTGTAGTCGGCATTGATCGAAACATAGTCGTGAGAAAAATCGCAGGTCCAAACCGTTGTTTGTGCCTGCCCCCGCCCCAAAGCAACACGCACGGTGATGTCTTGCTGCTTCATAACCCGCTGCCCATCTTCTTCGCGATACGCGGGGTGGCGCCCGCCTTGGGTGGCAACATGAACATCATCCAAAAACAACTCGACCTTTTGAACATCCAAATCATCGATCCCGGCATAACCGACTGCACAAAGGATGCGACCAAGATTGGGATCGGACGCAAAAAAAGCCGTCTTAACCAGCGGCGAATGGGCGATCGCATAAGCAACCTGTGCAGCCTCGTCATCGCTTGCCGCTTGCTCAACCTGGACCGCAATAAACTTGCTTGCACCCTCACCGTCGCGAACAATCGCTTGGGCAAGCTTTTTGGCCATCAACATCATGGCCTGCTTGAGCGCCGCAGCATCGGGGTGGGCATCGTCATCGATCACCTGTGCCGTGCTCGAGGACTTTGCACCGGTGGCAACCAGCAAAAACGAATCATTGGTTGATGTATCGCCATCAACCGTGATCCGGTTAAAGCTTTGGGCGTTGATGTCTTGCAACCACCGCCCAAGTAGCTCGGGCGAAATCGCTGCATCACAGACCATCACTGCAAGCATGGTTGCCATGTTGGGCCTAATCATGCCTGCGCCTTTGGAGATGCCACTCAAGTGGTAACGCTTACCACCGGTTTCAATCGCCATCGACGCTGCTTTGGGCAGCGTGTCGGTCGTCATG
>VGHV01000404.1 GCA_016868095.1 Betaproteobacteria bacterium | reverse complement strand
ATGTTGATTTCGGTGCTGCGTCTTGCCTGCCCTTTATCAACGAACTCGACAATCTCATGGTTGTACAAACCCTCTCAAAGTCCAGAGCGCTTGCAGGCTTGAGGGTAGGTTTTGCCTTCGCCTCAGCCGATCTGATTGAAGCGCTTGAGCGCGTGAAAAATAGCTTTAATTCTTACACTGTTGATCGGGTCGCGATGGCTGGCGCAATCGCAGCCATCGAAGATGAAGCATGGTTTGAGGCCAACAGGGCCCGGGTGATGAAAAGTCGCAATACCCTGAGCGATGCTCTTCAAAACATCGGTTTTGAGGTGCTCGATTCCAAGGCGAACTTTTTATTTGTTCGCCATCGCTCCCATGATGCAGCCAAGCTTGCGCACTGCCTTCGCCAAAAAAACATATTGGTTCGCCACTTTGCCAAGGCCGGCATCGATCAATTTTTAAGGATTAGCATTGGTGACGAGGACCAGTGCCAAGCGCTAATTCTTGCGCTTCACACTCTCATATCGGCCGAAGCTGCATGAGCCTGTAAGCCTTCGGCGTTGGCCAGGCAACTTGCCAGCGGCCCAAGAACTTTAGCGCCCTGCACACTGATTTGAATCAGGCTTGATCGCTTCTGGAAGTCGTAAACCCCCAGTGGCGAGGAAAATCGTGCAGTTCTCATCGTCGGTAACACGTGGTTGGGGCCGGCGCAGTAATCGCCTAATGACTCCGAGGACCATGGGCCCAGAAAAAGCGCGCCCGCGTGGCGAATCTGATCAGCCCAAAGCTCAGGGCTTTCAGCAATAATCTCAAGATGCTCTGCCGCCACCTGGTTGGCCAGCTCGCATGCTTCGTTCATATCGCGCACCTTGACCAGCAGACCGCGATCAGCCATCGATCGCTCAATCACCGCACGCCGGGGCAAATTTGTGACCAGATGGCTTAATGCATGGTGAACCTGCTCAATAAAGTCGGCATCCGGGCACAGCAAAATCGCCTGCGCCAGCTCGTCGTGTTCGGCCTGCGAAAATAAGTCCATCGCCACCCACTCAGGCCTGACTTGCTTGCCATCGCAAAGCACGAGAATCTCCGATGGGCCGGCGATCATGTCGATGCCTACTTTGCCAAACACTCGCCGCTTAGCTTCAGCCACATAAGCATTACCTGGCCCGGTAATTTTGTCGACCGCAGCAATGGTTTGGGTGCCATAGGCCAAAGCCGCAACCGCCTGAGCGCCACCGATACTAAATACCCGATCGGCCTGGGCAAGCGCTGCAGCTGCCAAGACCAAGGGATTGCGCTGCCCATCAGGTGTTGGAACGACCATGATTAATTCGCCAACGCCTGCAACCTTGGCAGGCACTGCGTTCATCAACACCGATGAGGGATAGGCAGCCTTACCCCCAGGGACATATAAGCCAACACGGTCAAGCGCAGTGACTTTCTGACCTAATCGATTACCGTATTCGTCTAGGTAACTCCAGCTGGGACTTAATTGCCTTTCGTGAAAACTTTTGATGCGCTGATGTGCAGCTTCTAGTGCATAAGCCTGATCAGAAGGCAAATCGGCGAGCGCCTGTTGGCACACGCTTAAGGGGATTTCCAAATCCGCAAGCCTTTGAGCATGCAGTCGGTCGAAACGCTCGGTGTATCGCAAAACAGCCGCATCGCCTTCGAGGCGGACCGCTTGAATGATCTCGGAGACCGCCGCCTCAACAGCCTGATCCTTTTCATCTTCCCAGGCAAGCAAGCTCGTAAATCGCTTGGCGAAATCCGCCTCGGTGCTATCAAGGCGATTGATGGGGAGCAGTTGCAGGCTCGGTGGACTCATCGGGTTTCGAAAGCCTTCAAGTAAGGTGCTATACGAGCACCACGGGTTTTTAGCGCAGCCTGGTTCACAATCAGACGCGAGGAGATCTGACAAATCTCCTCGACTTCGACCAGGTGATTGGCTTTCAAGGTGCTGCCTGTGCTCACCAGATCGACAATGGCATCTGCCAAACCGACAAGCGGGGCAAGCTCCATCGAACCATAAAGCTTGATAAGGTCAACATGAACGCCTTTCGAAGCAAAATGGCTTCGAGCCGTCTCGGTGTATTTGGTTGCGATGCGAAGTCTTGCGCCGCGGCGGACAGCGTGTTGATAATCAAAGCCAGCAGGTACGGCAACACACATCCGGCAGCGTCCAATACCCAAATCAATTGGCTGATAAAGACCCTGGCTGCCGTGCTCGAGCAAGACATCATGGCCGGCAACACCCATATCGGCAGCGCCATAAGCGACATAAGTAGGTACGTCGCTTGCGCGAACGATCAGCAAACGCAAGACAGGATCACTGGTGGGAATGATCAATTTGCGAGAAGCCAGTTCCTTGGGGTCGACCTGCACACCGGCGCGGGCGAGCAAGGGCATGGTTTCCTCAAGAATGCGGCCCTTCGATAAGGCCAAGGTAAGTTGTTGATTTGGATTATTCATGGCTTATCGCGCAGTTCATCCGGCATTTTAGGCAGCGTGCAAACAGCTTTAGCTACTTCAAACGCTCAACTTGGGCACCCAGGCTTTGCAGCTTTCGCTCCATCGCCTCATAACCCCGGTCAAGATGGTAGATCCTTTCGATCGTGGTGGTGCCACGCGCAACCAAAGCGGCGATGACGAGTCCTGCCGAAGCCCTGAGATCGGTCGCCATCACGTTTGCCGCCGATAAGGCAGCCACCCCTTTGACGATCGCGGTATGACCTTCAATTTGTATATCTGCGCCAAGGCGATTGAGCTCCTGGACGTGCATGAAACGATTCTCAAAAATAGTTTCATGGATCACCGAGGTGCCGTCGGCCAGGGCATTCAGTGCCATAAATTGGGCTTGCATATCGGTAGCAAAGCCTGGATAAGGCGCTG
>VGHV01000403.1 GCA_016868095.1 Betaproteobacteria bacterium | reverse complement strand
ATCGGAAAGCTTGCCGCTGATCCATTGCTCAGAACGAAGCTCTTTTTAGATCTTGGTGGAACGGGTGCAAAAGCCGATGCCTTTGTGATTTGGGTGTGCCAGTTTGTGGGCCGAGAGATCCGCGTGCTCAACTACTATGAAGCTGTGGGTCAGCCGCTATCAGCACATCTTGCCTGGCTGCATGCACAAGACTTAGGACCTGCCAAAGCAGATATTTGGTTGCCTCACGATGGTTCGACGCACGATCGCGTGTTTGATGTCTCTTATGAATCAGCGCTTCGCCAGGCGGGCTTTTCGGTAGAAGTTATTCCCAATCAAGGCCGAGGTGCCGCCATGGCGCGTATTGAATCAGCGAGACGCTTATTTGGATCGATATGGTTTAACGAGGCAGCAACCGCCGCTGGCATTGAAGCACTTGGCTGGTATCACGAGAAAAAGGATGACGTCCGGATTATCGGGCTGGGGCCCGAGCACGATTGGTCTAGCCATGCGGCCGATGCTTTTGGGCTGATGTGTATCACCGCAGAGAATGGTTTCCGGTCTGCAAGGCCAACGGGCTTTAAGCGCAAGGGCAGTGCGATGGCGGTTTGATTTTGGTCGTGAATCATAGAAAAAAGCACTGGCTTCACATAAAAGATCCGATAGATTTGTCTAAATACCGAAACAATTCCACTCTAAACACATCGAATTGAATGACTCCCTGACACGGTTCTGGTGATAGGCTATGGTGAAGAAAGTAATGTTTATAGGAGCCGAGATGGCTAAAGATTTCACCTCAATGGAAGACAGTAATCGCAGCGCTAACCTGACCATTCATGAAGTCTCTAGCCCAGCACGCCGAACGGTGTTGCAATGTGGCGCTGCTGCCTCCATGCTGGCAACGCTGGGCGGGTGCGCCTCGGTTAAGGAAATGCTCGCTACGGCGCCGACGCTAAGCTTTAAGCCGGTGCCGCCTGGTTTTGGCGACCGCTTGGTGGTACCTGAGGGATATAGCGCCCAGGTAATCGCCGCTTGGGGTGAACCGGTCGGCATTGCCGGCCAGATGCCAGCCTTTAGGATGGATGCGTCCAACACTTCGAAGGATCAGGCTGTGCAGATGGGTATGCACCACGATGGGCTTGTTTTCTTTCCGCTTGGTGATGGTCGAGAGCGTGGATTGCTGGCTATGAACCACGAATACACGGACGATGGCCTACTCCATGTGGGCGGCATGACCGGGTGGACTGCTGAAAAGGTGCACAAAAGCATGAACGCGCATGGCCTCTCGGTGATCGAGGTTGAGATGAAAGATGGGCGCTGGTCGATGGTGAGGCCATCGCGTTTTGCCCGTCGTGTGACCCTTTTTACGCCCTTTGAGGTGGGTGGGCCCGCAGCCGGTCACTCGATGATGCGCACTGCGGCTGATCCGGAAGGAAGGCGTGTACTTGGCACTCTGAACAACTGTGCAAGCGCTATTACGCCCTGGGGAACCTACCTGTCAGGGGAGGAGAATTTCGCCTTTTATTTTAACGGTTCGGATCGTCCTAGTCCCCATGAGCAGCGTTGGGGTATACGTACTCGTGGGCGTGGCTACCAATGGCATGTGCACGAAGAGCGCTTCGATGTTGTTAAGCACCCTAACGAGCCCAATCGCTTTGGCTGGGTAGTCGAGCTGGATCCTATGGACCCGAGTAGTACACCCATTAAGCGCACAGCCCTGGGGCGTGCGGCGCACGAAGGAGCTTGGGTCAGCGTGACCCGAGATGGGAGAGCAGTGGTCTATTCGGGCGAAGACGCGCAGTTTGAATACATCTACAAATTTGTCAGCCGAGATCGGATCCGACCTGCTGGTCATGGACTGACTGCGGCTCAAGCCAATCGAGACTTGCTCGATCACGGCACGCTCTATGCGGCTCGATTCGATGCCGATGGACGCGGACACTGGATTGCACTCGTGCAGGGTCAAGGTCCGTTGACTCCGGCCAACGGGTTTGCTGATCAGGCAGAAGTATTAATTAAGGCACGCCAAGCCTGTGACGCAGTGGGCGCTACCAAAATGGACCGCCCTGAGTGGCTTGCGATCGATCCTAGGGACGGATGGGTTTACTGCACCCTCACTAACAATAGCAACAGGGGAAGTAAGGACCGACCGGGCGTTGATGCTGCCAATCCTCGAGCTAACAACACGATGGGACAAATCATTCGCTGGAAGGAAGATGGTGATTTTGATGGCGTAGGATTTGTCTGGAATCACTTGGTGCTGGCAGGCGACCCTGCCAATAGCCGTCCAGAGGCTAGAGGTAATGTGAGAGGGGATATCTTTGGCTGCGCTGATGGCATTGCGTTTGACCGCCATGGTGTGCTGTGGGTACAAACTGATGCCCATGCGACCCAAATGTATAAGGGCGAGTTTGAGCGCATTGGGAATAACCAAATGCTAGCTTGTGATGTGCGGAGCGGTGAGTTTCGTCGGTTTCTTACTGCGCCAACAAACTGTGAAGTGACGGGTGTTACTTGGTCGAGTGATGGGCGAACCATGTTTATCAATGTTCAGCACCCAGGTGAGACTCCCAGTGACCGAAGTGATCCTAAAAATCCTTCAAGGTTTTCTAACTGGCCAGACTTTCAACCCGGTGGAAGACCGCGATCGGCCACTGTAGTGATTCGAAGAAATGATGGTGGTGTTATCGGAACGTGAACAAAACCGGTACATGTTCCGCGTCGTGGGCGTTAAGCGTTCGTACGTTCCCTTGGTAGGGGAAGTCAGCTTGAGCGCAGGGTTAGGCCTCACTTGGGATGAGTGCCATTAGATCGGTGACTCCGACGTCGACGCCTGCTTGGAACAGGAGAGTGGTGGCCTGACCACGATGGTGAGTTTGGTGGTTGAACAGGTGTTGGAGTACTA
>VGHV01000402.1 GCA_016868095.1 Betaproteobacteria bacterium | reverse complement strand
TTTTGCGATCATCGCCGTAAATCCTCATAAGAAGCAATTTAATTTGAGGGCGACACAGCATGCGTACCACCACGCGAGAAGATTTCAGCCGCTGGCTAGATGAGAAGGTGCTCAATCCTGAGGCAGGTGGTCTCCATGTGGAGGCAGCCGTTGGAAGCGCCTCGAGAGCCACTTCTCCGTTGAGTCGAGCGGCACATCAGGTCCGCGAGCGTGTTAAAGAGCGTCGGCTTGCGATACCCGGTGGTTTGCCCGCGGTGATGGCAGGTGGATACACCAGGGGATTTCGGGAAGCGATAAGGCTTTCAGCTAGTTTTCAGCTGGTGAAAGTCGATGGTCTTGAGACGCTTGAGAAGGGGCCTTGTACTGTGCTCTTTGATAAAGCTGTAGAGGCTGAATTTGCTGGACGTCGAGCCCTCAAGGTCTGCGTCACCACCCATAGCGACGGGGGTCGGCTCGGACGACTTGGTGCTTTTTCGGATCAGACGATCCATTACTATGATCCTGTAGGCTTGCAACTACTCGGGTGGGAGCAGGGCAATCATGTGCTCAGGCTAGAGGCCTCCCCTAGCGCGCCTCAACAGTGGCAACTCGGGCGCAGCTACGCGCTTGGCGCTTCAACGGTTGCGCACAGCGACGGTCGTTTGCTTGAAAGTTTCGTGCACCGTGCTGAGATATCGGAAGCAAATCCGGTTTCGAAAATGTCGGCTTGGGCCAAACGGCTTCAGCCTACCTTTCCAGCATCCGCAAGTACGCGTTCTTTTAGTCTGGCTTTACGTTCCTTCGCGGTTGATGAGACCTCTGATCAAAGCGCAGTGCTTGAGCTTTATGAATTTGAACTCGGTCCTTTGGGGCTTAGAACAAAATCGCACAATATCAGTTCTGTGCAAGAAAGCCTGGAGTTTGGCAACGTCTTGCAAATGACGATGATCCGCTGCCCCTAGGCATAGGAAGCCATAGCAAGCTGCGATTGTTGTTTTGATGGATCAAGCCTCACTTCCCTTTGCAGGGATCCGTGTACTTGATATAGCTTCATTCATCGCCGCCCCGGTTGCGGCAACCATCTTTGCTGACTACGGCGCCGATGTCATCAAGGTCGAGCCGCCTGGTCATGGTGACCCGAATCGTCAGACTTGGGAACTCGCAAGTTATCCAAAGGCAGGCATCAATTTCCCCTGGGAGATGGATTCGCGTGGCAAGCGTTCGATTGCTTTGGATTTGCGATCCCGTGCAGGCCGAGAAGTCTTGTATCGTTTGGTAAATAAGATCGATATTGTCATTACCAATTATCCTCAGCCGGTTCGAGAACGCCTGGGTATACGCTACGAAGACCTCAAAGCTAAACACCCAAAACTCATCTACGCGGCATTCAGCGGGTATGGGGAAGAGGGACCCGACAAAGATTTGGTCGGTTTTGATGTGACTGCTTTTTTTGCTCGCTCGGGTCTACTCGATAGCAATCGTTACGAGGGTCAGCCGCCGGGTGTCGTCATGCCAGCGCAAGGCGATCGAAGCTCTGGCATCAGTCTTTTTGCCGGCATCATGATCGCGCTTTGGATGCGCGAGAGGACCGGTGAGGGAAGTTTTGTGAGCAGTTCGCTTCTTGCAAATGGCTTGTGGGCGAACGGCGTGGGGGCTCAGGCTGCTTTGCTTGGTGGATTCCTGCCGCCAAGGCCACCGCGAGATCGTCCTCGGAATGCGTTGACCAATGCCTATCAGACCGCTGATCAGCGCTGGGTCCAATTGTCAATCGTTCGCGAAGAGCGTGATTGGCCCATCTTTTGCAAGTTGATCGATCGGTTGGATTGGTTGACCGATCCACGTTTTGACACGACAGCAAAGCGCCGTGCTGCCTCTGCCGAACTTGTCGCACTGGTCGATCCTGTGATGGCGGCAAAACCGTGGTCATGGTGGCGCGAAAAGTGTGATGCTGCAGGCATTCCGATCGGATTGATCGGACGCTTGCAGGATTTGCCCGATGATGTGCAAGCAAGAGCGAGTGGCGCTGTGGTACCGAGTATGTCACCAGGGATCTCCGAGACACTGGCCGTGCCTTTTCAGTTGGACCGTGTGCCGCTCGGACCGCGGCCAGCTGCACCGCGCTTGGGTGAGCACGCTGCCGACATACTTGCCCAAGCTGGATTTGGTGTTGATGAAATCAGCCAGTTAGCACAAGAAGGTGCATTCGGCCAGCAGCAGTTGCCATGAATCTCAATTATCGCCATCTCTATTATTTTTGGGTTGTGGCGCGCGAAGGTGGTTTTTCGAAGGCTGCCAATCGGCTAGATATGGCCGTACAAACCGTCAGCGCACAAGTTCGAGAGCTCGAATCAAGCCTCGGGCAGCAATTACTTAAGCCCTCTGGGCGTGGCGTAGTTCTTAGTGAGGCAGGTCAAACCGCGTATCGACGTGCCGAAGAAATTTTTCAGCTCGGTTCAACACTGATTGAAGAGTTGGCGCAGGTTGGCGCTCAATTGGTCCTTAGGTTTTCACTGGGATTGCCAGATGGCGTTTCGAAGCTTGCGGTTCACCGTTTGCTTGAGCCCGTGTTGCAGCTTCCGAATTTGCGCTTGCTTTGTCATGAGGGCGAGTTTGACCCGTTGATTGGCGAACTTGCCATGCATCAACTCGATGCAGTAATTGCCAACCAGCCGGCACCCGCCAATCCAAACCTCCGACTTTTCAGCCATAAAATTGCGTCGAGCCATATTCACTGGTACGGACCCGAAGCCTTGCTTGGCAAACTTAAGCCTTCGCAATTAGCGTTCCCGGCGTGTTTGAGCCAGCTACCCATTTTGCTGCCTACAACCCACACGCCTTTGCGTCACGCGCTTGATCGATGGTTTGAGACAGAGCATCTTCATGTTCATATCAGTGGTGAATTCGAAGACAGCGCATTGATGAGCTTGTTTGCGATGCAA
>VGHV01000401.1 GCA_016868095.1 Betaproteobacteria bacterium | reverse complement strand
AAAACTCTTAAGTTCGACCCGAGTGCTCGGCCAGAAACACCTCGGCAAATTGCAATCGTTAAGGACCTATTGAGCCACATCGATGCAGATTGTGACTATCAAGTTTGGCGCGATTGCGTCTGGGCCGCGCTAAGCACAGGGTGGGATTGCGCCGAAGACTTGGCATACGAGTGGAGTCAAACAGCCCCTGAGCGATTTGATTTTGATGCGTTTTGGACCGTTGTAAATTCTTATGAAGCTGACCGAGAAGATCCCATAACACTTGGTACGCTATATTTCTACGCACGACTAGGGGTGGCGTCATGAATCAGCAGCAGTTGCCGGTTGACCCGTTACGTAAGTTGCAAAGTCGCTTTGCGATGATCAGACTGTCAGGTACGTATTATGTGGTCGAGTTAAGTCAGATCGAAAGAATCAAGCAGGGCTTGGTCAAGGAGTCACCCTCGTACATGGAAAAGGCAGACGCTGCAATTGCCATGAAAAGAGTACTCGAAGCACTGCCGATTAAATCTGACCCTAAGAGCTTGATTGCAGACTTTTGGATCAATCCAGAGACGCGAGTGTTCAATCGAGTGGCATTTGACCCCAAGGATGAATCTCACGACTGCCTCAACTTGTGGACGCCAAGTCCCATCACGCCTGCCAAAGGAGATTGGTCGATTATTTATGACTTTCTTTCGAAAGTCATCTGCGCAAATCAGCCGGAGCTTCTTTCGTATTTGTTGGACTACCTAGCACACGCTTTAAAGAGTCCTGGAGAAAAGCCTGGCGTGATGCTTGTACTACTAGGTCGCCAAGGTTCGGGTAAAGGTGTTTTCGCGCAACTTGTCCAGCGAATATGGCCGACTCAATCGTTACTCGTATCGGATGTAAAGCGGGTGCTGGGACACTTCAACGACGTACTGGAGAGAAGCTTCCTGATCATCCTGGACGAAGCGCTTTTCGTGGGTGACAAGGCAAGCACTGAGCGTTTAAAAAGTTTGCTCACCGAGCCTCGGGTCACCATAGAGGGTAAGTACCAACCCGTTCGCGAGCTGAAGTCATTTCACCGATTTATTGCAACCTCTAATGCTGATCACTTTATCGCAACCGATGCTGATGATCGCCGGCTCGTTATCTATCGAGTCTCAACAGAAAGGCAAGGCGACTTTAGCTATTTCGCTCAACTTGTAGAAACAATAAACGACGACAAAGCCATTGCTGCGATGGTCTTTGATCTTATGCGCCGAGACTTAACCGCATTCAATGTGCGCAATCGTCCCAAGACGGATGAGCTTGCGAAGCAGAAGGTGCGTTCGTTAAGTGGGTTTAGGCGCTATTGGTTTGAAGCGCTCGTGCTCGGTGACCTTCGAGCTAAGGGTCGAGGGTCTGCTTATGGCTCTCCGAACGAAGAGCTTTGGTCTGAAGCACGATTTGTTGAAACAATTAGACTGAGTGATCTGTATCTGAATGCTGATCCAGCCGCATCCCGCTTTGGGTCTATTCAACAGACGGAGCTTCACACCGCGCTGGGAAGCGTTTGCCCCTCTGCGACAGCGGCGCGACGCCTTGTAAATGATCCTCGATCCTCACATTGGCCAAAGGTTTTAAGGAGAGGATTTGATTTGCCACCGCTGGAAGTAGCGCGGCGCGAGTTTGAAGCTTTCCTCGGCGTCAGGGTGAACTGGGACAATGGACAGACGCTCGGATCGGCAACAACTAATTCCTTAATACACACGCCATTTGAATTTGCTGATGCGGCATGGTGGACGTCCGAATTGGTGAGCTGGCAATTTAGCCGTCTCCTGCCATGGGCGGTGGCAAATGAATCGTCGAGGGAAAACCCTCGGTTTTTAACTTAGTTACCACTGTTGCCATTACTTTTATAAAAAAGAAATAAATTAATTAAGTACGTAAAAAGTTTTCTCTTAACGACCGGCAACGCTGGCAACAGAGGCAGTGACCCCCCATCAATTGGGGGGAGCGATAGAAACCTTCAAGAACTCGGAGTTACAAAATGATTCCAACCGATTGCTGGAAAGCCTACTACAGGGGCATAAAAGACAGCGGACAACACCCGATGGGCTCAGGTGTTTACAAAATCCGAGAACGCCATGAACAAGCAATGATGGCTCATGAAACGGTTGAAAAGATCATAGTGTCGCTCCAGCGGCGAAAAAAATATCCTTGGACCTACGGCATGTGTACGCCAGAGTCAAAAGCTCAATGGCTGCGCCACATACTTCCCATTTTGGCCTTTGAGCTTGGGGCTGACGTTATTCCCGCTTTTGATGCGCTAACAGGGGATGGGATGGAAAAGAGCCTGATTGAAATGAGCCGAACCCAAGTCAAACGGCGCTGCGATGCAGCTGTCAGCGATCTGGATAGTGCCATGACGATCCTGAAAGGACCCATTCGGCATGAGTATTGGCGCATGAAGCACCACGGCGTTTCAGCGGTGGAATTTGGAATCGTTGCCTTCCTTAAGGCCCTCGAAGATATCGTAGCGATGACACCGCCGAGCATTCAGCAGAGCGTATTCCGATTTCAGCAGCAGGCAACGGCACCGTAGCAGCGGTGATGCTTGAGTAAGATTTCCATACCTTGAACGATTAATAAATTTTTCACGCTTCCCTCACCCCTCTCAGAGGGTGCAAACGGAGTTAAAATGCCACTTCCTAACATTCGACTCGGTCGTGCTCGTCGATGCGAGTGCCGCTCCAAACGCTCAGGCCTACGATGCCAAAACCCCGCAGCCTTCGGCACACGAGCCTGTCGATTTCACGGTGCTCACCGACAACGCCGCGCGCTACGCGGCGCAGATCATCCCAATTATCAACACGGTCAGGCGACCCTTGAGGCCCGCGATGAACACAGTCGAGCCGCTGCGCGGCTGCATCACCTTTTCGATCTTGGGAAAGCAGCTGGCCTTTTTTACCCCGCCA
>VGHV01000400.1 GCA_016868095.1 Betaproteobacteria bacterium | reverse complement strand
ATCAATGGCCGTTTTATCTTTGCCGCCTGTATGTCGGATGGTGCGCTTGCGCTTTTCCAGGATGATCGAGGATTTGCAATCCGAAAACTCGTCGAACTTGGCCTGATGCCTGCAGACGAGGACGGGCGCCTCGCTGCATTTCTTGACACCGCACTTGCAAGAGTGCTTTCGGAAGAAGACAAGTCAATTTGCTATGTGTGCCACAGCGGCGTCAGCCAATACTTAGATCAGTTAATCAGCACCAATCGGGAAGTCGTGAGCTACCCCAGCGCAAAAGCTTTGCAACATGCCGCATCCGCCCGCGAATCACGCCCCAGCCATAGACGACTCGCGCTGGCTTTGCTTAAGCACTTTCAATACGACAGAAGTCGAGCGTTCTGGCTTAAATACCGATTGCTTCTTATCGGCACAAGCGTCCTGATCGTTATCGGACTTATCAGCATGATTTTCCTGCACTTTAAGACTGAAGAAGCCGATGATGTCCGTGCTATCAAGAAGCTCATCGAACAATCGAAAAAGCAAACCCAGAGCCCGTAGCAAAGCTAGAGCGTTTAGCAAAGCCAGAGCGCTAAGCAAAGCGAGAGCCTTTAGCAAAACCTCAGCCCCTAAGACAAGCCGGTCGATCCACTTTAGAATCAACACCAACGTCGACATCAATATCAACACCAACGGCAGCATTCGAAGGATTTCCCATGGGACAAGACGCTCCCGAACCCAACCCGCACAAGGGACATTTCGGCTTGGCCAGACCCTACATGGCAGCGCTCAACACGATACGTGGACTGAGGTTTGCGTGGCGTGAGGAAGAAGCTTTTCGACAAGAAATCGCTATCGCCCTTCCGCTGGTGGTTGTAGCGACGCTGTTGCCCGTTAGTTCAGTAGAAAAGCTTTTACTAATCTTCCCACTTGGACTTCTGTTGCTGATTGAACTCATGAATTCTGCCATCGAGGCGACGGTCGACCGCATCTCAATGGAACGCCACCCTCTTTCGGGTAAGGCCAAGGACCTCGGTAGCGCAGCTGTAGGCTTTTGTATCATTCTGGCGATCATTCATTGGCTGGTTATTCTATGGCCCCTTTTGCCAAGCCTCCCTCACTGAACATACCGTTTATTCAACCCAATCAAGACCAAAAGGAGAAACCATGACAGCTACCAAATACTTACTCGAAGAATCACAGATGCCGCGGTCTTGGTACAACATTCAAGCCGATCTGCCTGTACCGCTCCCAGCTGTTCTGCATCCTGGAACGATGAAAGCGATTGGCCCAGACGACCTTGCACCTCTTTTTCCAATGGATTTAATCGCGCAAGAGGTTTCGACCTCACGCGAAATCGAGATTCCCGAGCCGGTTCGAGACATCTATCGCCTGTGGCGCCCAGCTCCACTTTACCGAGCACATCGATTGGAGAAGGCACTTGGCACGCCAGCAAAAATTTTCTATAAGTATG
The DNA here is from genome assembly GCA_016868095.1 of Betaproteobacteria bacterium. GTDB lineage: Bacteria > Pseudomonadota > Gammaproteobacteria > Burkholderiales > Burkholderiaceae_E > UBA3064. The sequence goes on along the minus strand of VGHV01000400.1, from coordinate 1,475 downwards.
AAGGCGTAAGCCCAGCAGGCAGTCACAAACCTAATACGGCGGTTGCTCAAGCTTTTTATAACGCACAAGCCGGTGTCAAGCGACTCACCACAGAAACCGGTGCTGGACAATGGGGTACCTCCCTCGCCTTCGCAGGTTCACTTTTCGGCCTTGAGGTGTTGATTTTCCAGGTTCGCGTCTCTTACGATCAAAAGCCCTACCGCCGAGCCGTCATGGAAACCTACGGAGCCCGTTGTCTTCCTTCACCCTCAAACGAGACTGTTTATGGTCGAAGCGTGCTGGCAGAAAAACCAGAACATCCAGGAAGTTTAGGTATAGCCATTTCAGAGGCGGTTGAGCTTGCTGCTCAACGTGATGACACCAAATACGCCTTAGGCTCAGTCCTCAATCATGTCTTAATGCATCAAACAATTATTGGTCTTGAAGCGATGCAACAAATGGAAATGGCTGATGCGTGGCCCGATGTGGTTGTCGGTTGCACAGGGGGCGGTAGCAATTTTGCGGGGATCGCGTTTCCCTTCATTGGGCAGGCACTTCGTGGAGGACAACGCTCGCGTATTGTTGCAGTCGAGCCCGCAGCCTGTCCATCACTCACCCGCGGTAGATATAGCTATGACTTTGGTGACACAGGTCGGATGACGCCGCTTGTCAAAATGCACACGCTTGGAAGCAGTTTCACGCCGCCGCCCTTTCACGCCGGGGGATTGCGTTATCACGGCATGGCACCGCTTGTGTCCCACCTCAAAGAGCTTGGGCAAATAGAGGCGAGCGCATATACCCAGTCTGAGTGCTTCGAAGCTGGTGTTTTGTTCTCGCGTACCGAAGGCATCGTCCCAGCTCCCGAAGCCAACCACGCAGTGAAGGGTGCCATTGAGGAAGCCATGCGATGCAAACGAGAAGGAAAATCAGAAACGATTCTCTTTAATTTATGCGGTCACGGCCATTTCGATATGGCCGCTTATCAGCGCTACTTTGCCGGTGATTTGAAAGACGAACGCTACGATGAAAGTGAGCTCGCTATGGCCCTAGCCGGACTGCCGACTGTCCCGGCTTAGTCAAATAGTTTTCAAAGACTTTGGTGGCCATTTGCTCGGCGAGTGCAGTTTCAGGGACCAAAGCAATACCAAGTCCTACCTCATGATAATGATCTGCCTCGTCTTGGCTGTGGGCTCGAATCACGATGGCTAAGTTCGGCTTGATTTCGCGTGCAAGACATGCGGTTCGCTGGGTAACGACTGGATCGTCCACCGCAAGTACGAGCATTGACGCATGAGCAATATGAGCCTGCATTAAAGCTTCGGGGCTAGAGCCATCACCGAGTACAGCAGGTATGCCGTCTTCGCGAAGCGCTTCGATGATGGTCCTGTTTTGATCAATAATAACCACCGCCATACCCCTTGCTCTCAGGGCATGTCCCAACCGACGTCCAACTCGACCATAGCCGACTAAGACGACCTGCCCCTCGAGTAAGCCTC
>VGHV01000399.1 GCA_016868095.1 Betaproteobacteria bacterium | reverse complement strand
GTACGACGCCCTGACGATTTACTCATGGGTATCTCCAGCCAAGGCCTCTCACGCCTCGGCAAAAAACCCAGTATTACACTTATCCAACCTGTTCAAATTCGCCGAGCCACTTCTAACCTCATGAATACGAAGTTAAGTAGCAAATCAAAGTTCCGTAATCAACGCGGCCAAGGTATGACTGAGTATTTGATTGTTGTTGCCCTTATTGCGGTGGCCGCGATTGGGGTTTATGGATTCTTCGGTCAAACGCTTAGAAGTCAAACCGCTGGCATTGCACTCGAACTGTCAGGGCAAAGTGCAAGCGAAGCAATCAATCAAGCAAAGAGCGCGGCAACTCAAGCACAAGGTGCCGCAAACCAGCGCCGAGGCTTGGATGACTTCGGTGGCGGCAATCGCTAAGAATCACTGTGTCGTGCTAGATTGGACGCGGGCCATGTCAAGACGAGATCAGACGCTAGCTCTCAGTAGGCCAGCGCTGCTTGTGAAATCCTTGTTCAAACGGGGCAAACGGCATGCACATTTTCCGATGCAGCTGGGACAAATCTTTCCGTTGAGCTTGCTCATTCTTGGAATTATTTCGAGCCTAGCGCTCTTCTTTGGGAAATATGCTCTTGATATCAACCGCGTTCACCATCGCCAAAACCTGGCTGATGCTGCGGCGCTTAGTGCTGCGACCTGGCGGGCGCGCGCTTTAAACTTCAACGCATTCGCAAATCGGGCCCTGATCGCTCAAGAGGTGTATGCCGCGCACTTAACGGAGGCGAACGGCTGGGCTGCCTACGCCAAATCACTTGCAAAGCGCGGTCAGGAGCTTGCTCAGATTTTCCCGGCAGTGCAGCCCGCAGCGCAGACTATAGGCAGGCTCATTAGCATCGACGAGCAGTTGCTGCAACAGCTAAGCGAGCTTGAGCTCTTTGCTCGAACGGCGCCTGGGCTAGGCCTCAATGACCAATTGGCTTCGGCGCAATATGCATTTCTAAGGTCAGCTGATGGATTTGGACTTTCAGCGATTGCCAATGAGATTGTTCAAGCCGCCGACTCGAATGCCTTCGCCCATGTTGTAGCGGGTGATCGTTTTTCGCAAAGTTGGACATCTGAAGTCACGGACCAAGCAAAGGCGCAGCAGCGCAAACTGATTTGGCAATCACTTCGAACGCAAACACAAACCTTGGAGCCGCCGAGCCCCGAACCTGAGGAACATGATGTTGCTACTCGCCAACTCGCTGTTGATCATCAAGTCGAAGATCAAATCGCACCCATCCCGACTCTCAATTGCATCCCAAGGTCACTTAAGCAACTAACGGGCCGATTAGTGCGCGAGTCGGCCCTCCAGCAGCTCGAAACAGGTTGGCAGTCAAACCATAGCCTTTCGCTTCATGGCTGGCGCCGTGGCCGACTCTTGCCGATCTGTGGTGATCAGCGGGAGTCGATGCCAATTGCATGGGCACAGCGTCAGTCGAGCCATCAATCTGGGGCAGATGATAGGTCAACACCCACAGAATCCGCTGAGCTACAAGATTCAATCAATTGGCAAAATGGGCAGGCTAAGGAGCTAGCCCAAATGGATAGCTCAAGATTTGATGGCTATTTCGGGGCGGGGCGCCTGATGAGGATCGACCCTCAAAACGTTCGTGCGCTTCGGCATCCCCTGCGTATTCTGATATCGGTACGAACCGGGCCAAAGCAAAGCGCAGGCTACAGTTTTGGAGCGGCTTGGGTCTTTCACCCGGACCCCATCCATGAGTCGACATCACCCTCGAGTTATTGGTTATTTCCAAACTGGCAAGCTCGGCTAAGTGTGCCCACAAAGGACGAGCTCCTGCAGGCAGAACAGGGAGCGGCTGGACGATGACTAAGCGGATCACGCCCCATTTAGGCAATGAGAGCGGTCAAGCGTTGACGGAGCTCATGGGTTTTTTAATCTTGCTTGTGCTGGTGGTAAGTGCCATGCGAGTCTTCGCAAGCATCGCTAATGCCGATGACTCCCAAATTGCTGAGGCGCGTTGGATGAGCTTTCATTGTGCCTATCGTCACATTTATTGCAGCGAGCTCGTCGAACCACATACTCCCCAAGAGGCTTTACTCGCACCGCTGGGTTCCGACAGAACCCATGAGTTGAGCTTGAACTCCGAGCCGTCTGACCGCTTGCTGTATGCGCAGCATGGACATTCGTCAAAAATCGAACGGCAATTTATCCGAGTTCCATTTGATGCCGGAACTTCGCTCTTAGCGCGCAATGCGCCGATCGGCAGTTCGTCGAAATCTATCGAGGATTTTGGTTCACATCTCGGTGTGCATACCAAGGATGAGCTACATATAGCTCGGGTCACTTCATCAGTGCAAATCCACGAAAGCGGATCGAAATTTGGACTACCAAACCAGATCGGCCTATCGCCGCGACGTCTCGCTATGCTGGTTGGTGACGGATCGGTGGAAGCGAATACGCAAGGAGAGATGCACACAGTCGAGCGAGTGAAACAGAGCATCGCGCTGCCTGGACAACATGCGCTTGACAGCTTGCTGTCAATCAACGACTCCTTGAAGGGGCTGCTGCGGACCTTGGGGCTTGAGACTGTCGAAACAATTTGGTCCAAGCGCGAGGTCAAACTTCTAGAACGTGAAACTTTCAATAAAACGCTAAATGATGAATAAATCGCGACATGATCTATATGACGTCCCGTTACTAAGCCCGTAACGTTTATTTCGCATATGCTTTGCTCAATTAGTAACATCATCACGAACATTCGCCGCCCATTGCTCGCCAGCCTGCTAGCCACTTGGGCACTCGCAGCATTGCTCCTCGCTTCGACTCGTGCAAACGCAGCACCGTTTCATTTGAATGATGGCTGGTTAGTGTTTGGACTTGATAAATCGGCGGTAAAGGAAAAGCTCGCTAGCCTGCGCTGCGAGGGCGAGCTTGAAGCAATC
>VGHV01000398.1 GCA_016868095.1 Betaproteobacteria bacterium | reverse complement strand
CTGCTGATGTGGCCGCCAGGATTAACCGTGAGGTGAACGCCGCGCTTAAAGCACCCGAAGTCATTGAACGACTGACTCGTGCTGGGGCCGAACCGGTAGGCGGCACCCCAGAAGCCTTTAAGGCCATTATTCGCAGTGAATATGAAAACTGGAAGGCTTTGATTGCTAGAGCGGGCATCAAACCAGAGTCGGGTGCTTAGCGCAGCCTTGTCCCCAAAAGCCACGGGTCTCATTCGCTTAGGATGATCAAAAAATTTTAAATGTGAACACGATAAAGCTTAACGAGGCCTTGCAAGCGATAGCGGCTTGTGAAAGTCCCTGGTCACGCGATAACAGTCCACCATGGGGTATTCATGATGCTGACCCTGCGCCCTTCAACCGACTTTATGGTCCGGTTTATCCGCGTGGTGCTGTCAGCGCGATCGTCTTTCAGCGAGGCGAGTGCTTGGCACAGATCGGTGATGTTCATCGCGCTGATCTCACGTTTAGTGTTGCTAAAACCTATCTTGCACTGCTCGCGGGTGTAGCACACGACCAGGGCTTATTACCCGACGTGCGAGAGCCTGTTTATCGGCGCTGTGCCGGTATTGGTTTTGACGAAGGTCGTTTGCAGCGAATCACATGGGAGCATTTATTGCAGCAAACCAGCGAGTGGGAAGGTACTTGCTTGGGTATTCCCGAGCAGGTAGACCGCTATCGCTGGCTGAGCTATCAGCCCGGCGCACCTGAAGGGAAAAAAGGCGATCCACGTCCGCTCGGTGAACCAGGATCTTATTTCGAATATAACGATGTAAGAATCAATCAGCTTTCGCTTGCCTTGCTTCATTTATTTAAGGAACCGATCCCTGAAGTTTTTGAGAAATCGATTCGTAAACCATGCGCTTGTGGCGATTTATTTCGCTGGGAGGGCTATGAGCAGGGGCTGAGCATGGTCGACGGCAAAACGATGATGTCGGTACCTGGCGGCAGCCATTGGGGTGGTGGTGTGTCGATTTCGGCGATGGATCAGGCGCGCATTGGCCTCATGCTGATGCGTCATGGCCGATCTGCCGATGGCCAGCAAGTGATTTCTCGGCGATGGATTGAGGCTATGCAAGTGCCCTGCGAAGTCGCACCGTTTTATGGCTACCTAGTTTGGCTCAATCGACAAGGCAGCCTCTTTAAGAGTGCCCCAAAGAGCTCTTGGTTTGCGCTTGGTGCTGGTTCGTCGGTGACCTGGGTCGACCAGACTTTGGAGCTTGTGGTGATCATGCGTTGGATCGATGCTGCCAAAACCAATGATTGTATCGATATGATTATGAGTGCACTTGCTGTATAAACTCAGCGATTCGTTCGCTGAGCCTCAAGGGTGGACTTAGGTGAGGGCTGTGACCGCCTTCTTCCAGCCTTAAACAAGTCGCATGTGCTATATGTTTTTCGATAGCATCGAGCTGAGCCATGGTTCCGTAGGCATCATCACGGGCCTGGATAGCGAGCACAGGTGATTCGATGCTACGCAGTCGTTCACGGATGTCCCAGCTCGAAAAGGCCTGACTCAGCCATACCGTCGACCAATTGCGCAAGAGTTGCTCGCTTTCAGTATGGTATTTGCTAAGCGCCCCGATGAGGTTGACGCGGCGCTCTTCGTTCAATAAGGAATCAATCGCCTCGCGGCAAATCGCTTCAACCATCACGTGGGCCGCTATAGAGATAAGCGCTCGCGGTCGAAGCGCACTCGCAGCGAGCAAGGCAATGCTTGCCCCATCGCTGTGCCCAACAAAGATGTAATCCTTGACCGACCTTGCCATTAAGAAAGCTGGCAAAAAGAAATCAGCTTCTTCATGCATAAACTGAGTCGACCAAGGACTCGATCGAGGACTTGATTCGCCGTAGCCGATTCGTTCATAAGCTATAACTTTTAGCTTTGTCGCTTGATGTAAGGCGGCAGGTAGTTGGCGCCATTGCCTGATGCTACCCAAACCTTCGTGCAACAAGACGATGAAGGGCTCAGCTTGTGCCGCTTTTCTAGTCCAGGACGCCCATCGTAAGCTCACCAAATTTTGACAAGCCCCGAGTGCTGCGGACAATATGAGTTTTTGATGGCCTTTTTCATCGGGCTCAATAGCAGCAGTGATCAGGGGGGATGCCATGAATCAAGCATACATGAGTGGATTCGGTAACGAATTTGCCACCGAAGCCATCACAGGAGCATTGCCCCAGGGGCGCAATTCACCCCAACGTCCTGCCTTCGGCCTATACCCTGAGCAGATTTCGGGGAGCGCTTTTACGGCGCCTCGGGATCGGAACTTGCGAAGCTGGATGTATCGCATACTGCCCTCGGTGCGTCATGGTGCCTATCAACCCTGGGAGCATCCATCCGATTTAAGCGCAACAGCGCATCAGCCTGTGTCGCCACAACAAGAGCGGTGGAATCCGCCTTCGATGCCTAAGCAAGATTGCCACTGGCTAAGCTCGCTAAAGAGAATGGCCTTAAATGGCTCGGCTGCTGCTCGACAGGGTGCAAGCATTTATGTGTACGCCGCAAACGCCTCGATGGATGAGTGCTTTTTTCAATCGGCTGATGGTGAATGGTTGATCATTCCGCAAGAAGGTGGTTTGGTTATCGTGACCGAGTTTGGCAAGCTTGATATCGATCCGGGATTTATTGCAATCATTCCTCGAGGTATCCGATTTCAGGTCAATCTTGCTTCATCGACAGCCAGGGGGTATGCCTGCGAGAATTGGGGAGCTCCTTTTAGATTGCCGGATTTGGGCCCAATTGGCTCAAATGGCTTGGCCAATCCGAGAGACTTTGAGTATCCCGTAGCTTCTTATATCGATAAGCCGGGAAGCTATCAGTTAGTGAGCAAATTACTCGATGCTTATTGGGTTTGTGAGTTGCCAACGCACCCGATGAATGTTGTGGCCTGGCACGGTAACTATGCACCCTACCGGTACC
>VGHV01000397.1 GCA_016868095.1 Betaproteobacteria bacterium | reverse complement strand
CTCAAGTTGAATCAATTTAAGGGTTCGGCGTGTTTCGAGCAGATCCGTAAGTGTTTGGCCACCCTTTGCAAAAGCCTGTTCCGCTTGCAGTGCAACCTTCAAGCTTTTTGGAAGCATTTCATTTTCGAATTGGGTCAAACGGGCATAAGCATTTGCACGAGTCTGATATAAAACTTCAAGCTCTGTGACCGTTCGCCTGACAAGTTCCGCATGCTGCGCCTTTGCGGCTTGCCAAAGTGCCTGCGCACGCTGCTTTTCGCCCTCGAAGTAGTGCTTACCGTATAACGGTATAGAAGCTCTAAGGCCTAGTATTGCTTTGCTTGTGCCCGGATGGTGATTAAAGCCCACCCCGTAGCTCGGATCGCTGACGTCTTGTGCGCGGGCAAGCTCGATTTGTGATTTTGCACTTTGTAGCCGAGCCCAAGCGGCCTTGACCGCAGGTGTCTCATCGGCAAGTTGCTCAAGTGCTACTTTGGGTACGCCGATTACCTTGGGCCAATCGCTTGCGACTCCCCACGATAGCTCACCCAAAGAATCTTGTTTATCACGATTGCTGGCATCTTCGCTATTTGGCAACCGGACATGGAGCAGGTTTTTTGTACGATCGGTGTTCGCTGAGCCTGCGACTTGAGGACCGAGCGGTGAGCCCACCGCAAGGCGCAATTGGAGCTTTGCACGATCGAGCAGCCAATGTGATTGTCTTAAGTCACCAGATGCACGTTCGGCCTCGATTTCCAGGCGCACCAAATCCTGCGCTGAGATGTCGCCCAGGCGAAAAAGCTGCGTTGCAAGCTTTACGAGACTCTCGACGCTCTTCGCCAAATCGTTAAGAATAATTAAACGATCCTGAGCTGATAAAGTTTCGTAAAATAGATCGATAATGATTAGCTGTTGTTGCTTGATGCTCTCTTGATACTCTGCGCGAAGCGCCAGCGCTTGTGCTTTTGACACACTCGTTCGCAACGCGCGCTTCTCGCCCTGCTCCCAAATCCAGTCAAAGCCCAGGCCTTTATCGATCGATTTACCATTAGACAATGGCCCTGATCCAAGACCATGTTCAAGATCGATTGAAGTAAGGCTCGCGCTAAGCATGGGCGCTGGTGATCGATCAGCAATGCGAATCTCGGCATCTGCCGCCTCGGCGATTCTCAACGCCGCAAGGACGCGCTCGTGCTTAGGTGCTGCTTCTAAGCTTTCGTGCAGACCGATGAGCCTCAGTGCTTGTGCGCTCGATTCGATCGAGGTCAAGGCCCAAATGAAGCAAATTGATCGAAGAAGCCATTGAAGCTTCCGCTTGATGATCTTTCGTCGTATGCTCATGGCCAGTGTTATAACGAGTCGAACCTGACCGTAAGCTGACCCTAAGCAAACACAAAGCTGACTGACCCTAAGCAAACACCAAGCTGAGCTAAACAATGGACTGCATGATCTAGCCATGCGTATTTTGCTCGTGGAAGACGATGCTGTATTGCTCGATATCATTCAGCGAAGCCTGAGTGATGGTGGCATGCGTCTAGATTGTGCCAATGACTTAGCCATTGCCAGGCATTTATGGGCTGCGCATAGCTTCGATGCTGTTGTCCTCGACTTGAACCTTCCGGTCAATACTGAAGGTCATCGAGGTAGCGGACTCGATTTGCTTCGAGTCATGCGGCGGCAGGGCGATTCAACGCCTGTGCTTATTTTGACAGCTCGAAATCGAACCGATGAGCGTATTGCTGGTCTTGACGCTGGTGCCGATGACTACCTGGGTAAACCTTTTGAGCTCGCCGAGTTGTCGGCGCGTCTTAGGGCACTGGTTCGCAGGCGTCAGGGATCCATCGATCGTGTTGTGGTCGGTGGCCTGTGCTTTGACCGCAGTCAGCGTCGTGTTTATCTCAATGAAGTCGAAATGATATTGCCGGCCCGTGAGTTTGACGTGCTCTGCGAGCTTTTGTCTCCGCCGGGTAGAACCGTCAGTAAGAAAGATCTTGCTGACAAGTTATCGGATTTTGCCGATATGCTGACTGATAATGCACTTGAGGCTTTCATTTCGCGGTTACGAAAAAAGCTTGTCGGTTCTGGCGCTTCGATTAGAACGCTGCGCGGTATGGGTTATCGGGTTGAGGAGGAGTCTGCTTGACTTCCGGGCTTCCCTCACTCCAAGCCCGCTTGGTGCGACGAGTGATCCTACCACTTGCCATCATGTGGTTTGCCGGTACGCTTGTGATCACCGGTGTATCGCGCTATTTCACGCAAAAGGCCTTTGATCGAGCCTTGCTCGATGACGCATATGCCGTCGCTAGCCATGTGCGCCTTGACGATAAGACTCGTTTGAGCCTTGGTCTTTCGTCGAATGAGACTGAGACACTCCTTTTTGACCGTGACGAAGTGCTGTTCTTGGCTGTTTTTCATCCTGATGGTCGTTTGATCGCGGGGCATTCGAGACTCTTCCTGCCTGCGCTTGATTCACTGCACCCGCCGGTCTTCACTGAACTTAACTTGCAAGGGCAGTACTTACGTGCCGTTGTGATTGCTCGCGCCGGACCGGCGCCATTTAAAGTTGTTATTGCACAGACGACCAAAAGCCAGGATCAACTGTTTCGCTCCTTATTGCTTTACTCTCTCGGCCCGCAGCTACTTTTGCTGTTGGGCTTGGCGCTTTGGTTAAGGCGGGCAATTCGAGAGGATGTACAACCGCTTTCTTCCCTCGCAGCCAGCCTTAACGATCGTGATGAACACGATTTAGAACCGATTCCGGAGGCAGGTGGAACGCTAGAGATCTGGCGATTGGGCCAGGCCATTAACGCACTGCTCCTGCGGATCTCCGGTATCGTCCAGAGCCAAAAAGAGTTCGCTGGCAACGTCGCGCACGAATTAAGAACGCCGCTCGCAGGGATTCGTTCCTTGGCTGAATATGGTCTAGCCCAAGACAAGCCAGCCGTTTGGCGTGAACAGCTCATCG
>VGHV01000396.1 GCA_016868095.1 Betaproteobacteria bacterium | reverse complement strand
TCGCAGATTCATGAAGCCATTGAAACGGCTAACCGGGCCTTTGAAGCATTTAAGGGTCTCAATGATCAAAGGCTTCAAAAACTAGAGCAAGGTGAAGCCGGCTTGGGCGATAAGCTTGCCGCGATGCACCAAGCTTATGATGAGATGCTTGGCGTCAAGGCAAGTATCGATGCGCTTGAGGCCAGGATGAATCGACCCGCGGCAGCGTACCTGAGCGATGCCGAGCAATTAGCCCAACATCACAAGGAGGCCTTTGGTCAGTACCTGCGAAAGGGCTCAGAGTTGGGTCTGCGTGAGCTTGAATCCAAGGCCTATGCTGCATCAACGGGTGGCGGTGCTGACGGGGGCTATGCAATCCCCAAGGTGATTGACCGAAGTATCGAAGCGCTGGCAGTCAATCTTTCTCCGATCCGATCGATTGCCAGTGTGCAAGAGGTTGTAACACCTGATTTTCATAAGCTCGTAAATGTCCGAGGCACCGGTTCAGGCTGGGTTGGCGAGGTGGCAGCAAGACCTGCAACGAGCACGTCGGGCCTTGCCGATATCAAACCACCGATGGGTGAGCTTTACGCTAACCCGCAGGCTACGCAGCAAATGCTTGATGATGTGTTCTTTGATGCAGAACAGTGGCTTGCCGAAGAGGTTGCCATTGAGTTTGCACGCGCAGAGGGCGCAGCGTTCATTGTGGGCGATGGTGTGAACAAACCCTCAGGCTTTCTTGCGGGCACCACGGCTACCACCGACGATGCTACCCGCAACTTTGGGGTGCTTCAGCATGTGGTCACCGGTGTGGCCGGTGGCTTTCCTGCGACGAACCCTGCGGATGTGTTGATCGCATTGGTTGGCAAAATGAAAGCGGCCTATCGCGCTAATGCGCGCTTTGTCATGAGTAAAGCCTTACTTTTTGAAGTGGCATCTTTTAAAGACACCTCGGGTCGTTATATCTTCAATCCCATCAGTGCACCCGGTGTGCCGCAGACCTTGATGAATTACCCCATCCTGGAAGCGGAAGATATGCCGGCTAAAGCTGCTAACAGTCTTTCGATTGCCTTTGGTGATTTTCGTCGTGGTTATTTGATCGTTGATCGAATTGGAACACGCGTCATCCGGGACCCCTTCAGCAACAAACCCTATGTTGGTTTTTATACCGTCAAGCGGTTGGGCGGTGCGTTGATTAATTCTGAGGCGATCAAAGTCTTGAAGTTTGCAGCCTGAGCACTCATCTGAGTCGTTGAGTTTGAGTTTGAGTTTGAAAACGCGCGCCCCACGAAGAGGGCGCCATCGGGAGCGAGAAGATCATGAACCCTACATCGTCGCGGTGCGTTGTACCGCCGACTACAGAGCCATTGTCCCTTGATGAGGTGAAGGAGCACCTTCGCATCGAGTCAAGCGCCGAAGATGCACTGCTGCAGGTCTACATTGAAGCGGTGCGCGAGATTTGTGAGCACAACACCTCAAGGGTTTTGATCACACAAACCTGGGAGACCGTCTTTGATCGGTTTCCTGGGCTTGTGCTTGAGTCCTCTGGGCTTGATGGGGAGGTATTAACGCTTTCGCGCACCGCATCGCGCACAGCGCGCCAGGGGCTTGGGTTGACGCTTCCCATCGGACCGATTCAGGCCGTTGAATCCATTCGCTATCGAGATCACAACGGTGAGTGGCAGACGCTGGCGCCTGATGCTTACGTCCGTGATCACGTAACAGGGGTGGATCGCATCTACCCGGGCCCCGAGGGTTGGCCTGAGGTTGATGCAAGGGGTCAGGCAGTTTGTGTTCGCTATGTGGCAGGCTACGGGGGTCGGTGGGCAACGCCTGCGGCACTGCGTGTGTGGATGCTTCTTAGAATGGGTGCCATGTATGAAAACCGCGAGGAGTATTCATCAAAGGCCCTATCTCGCCTTCCCATGATGGATCGGCTCTTAGACCCTTACCGACTCAGTATCTATTAATCACGCACCCGATAGCTGTTTCCCTGCAGCCAGATCGCTCAAGGCCTGTTTCGCACGATACGATGGCATCTTAGACAAGGTGCTGTTGCTGGGGTGAAAGTGCCTGTTGTCGGTTATCAGAGCGGGAGGGCTTGCCAGTGATTAACGGACTGCTACAACTTCTAGTCTTTCAGGTCCTTGGCGAACTTGCAAGCAAGATGCTCCTGCCATCGATACCCGGCCCAGTCATTGGTTTGGTGCTGTTGCTTGGCTCGTTGATTGCCTTGGGCTCGATTCCGCCAAGGCTTGAGCAGGTTGCACAAACCATTGTTCAACATTTAGGATTGCTTTTTATACCGACTTCGGCAGGCATCATCATGTTTTTGCCGATGTTGAGAGAAAACCTGGGTGCGATTGTCGTGGCTCTTTTGATCAGCGTTGCAGCAAGTATTGCGGTCACCGGGTTGGTGCTGAAGTGGTTAGCAGGCGAGCGCGCAGATGATGAACATGCGACCTGATCAAGCACCGATTGTTGAAATATGGGTGTACCTGTCGGGTTCGCCGCTTTTTGCGTTGACGCTGACCCTGGCAGCCTACAGCTTCGGCGTATTCGTCTATGAGCGTTCGGGCAAACACCCGATGGCTAATCCGGTGCTTGTGGCGCTACTTATTGTGACCGCAGCCTTGGTGGGAACGGAGATTCCCTATAAGACGTATTTTGAAGGTGCTCAGTTTGTCCACTTTTTGCTTGGCACGGGAACGGTGGCCCTTGCGGTTCCGATCTATGCGGGATGGCGCTCGCTGCGTGGGCGCTTTGGCGTTCTTATGCTGGCCGTGTTTGCAGGCGGGCTCACCTCTATTGCGACAGGGGTAGCGGTATTGACGCTTTTGGAGGCTGATCAATCATTTTTGCTTGCCATCTATGCCAAGTCGGTGACAGCGCCCATCGGGATGGGTATTGCTGAGCGAATTCAAGCCTCACCCACCCTAACTGCTGTGTTTGCCGTGACCACAGG
>VGHV01000395.1 GCA_016868095.1 Betaproteobacteria bacterium | reverse complement strand
GAAAAAAGATTCGTGCCGAACGCCGTAAAGTGAAAGAGCAAGGTATTGAATTCAAAGTGAAAACCGGCGCAGATCTCCATGAAAGCGACTGGGCCTTCTTTTATGACTGCTATGAGCGCACCTATCGGCTGCATGGCAACGCGCCTTATTTAACGCCTGAGTTTTTTTTACGCCTGCATCATGCGCAAGCGGAACGTTGCGTCTTGTTTATCGGTTCGGATGAACAGGGCCCCTGCTGCGCGAGTCTGCTGTTTCGACACAAAGACAGGGCTTTTGGGCGCTACTGGGGCGCTGTCCGTGATTATCCCTTCGCTCATTTCGAAGCTTGCTACTACCAGCCGATCGAATGGGCTATCCGCGAAGGCATTCAATGCATCGAAGGGGGAGCCCAAGGTCAACACAAAATGGCGCGAGGTTTTGACCCTGCCCCCACCGAGTCGTGGCATTGGCTAAGGCACCCGGCCTTCGCTGACGCAGTTGAACAATTCCTAAGTCAGGAAGAGGCACAGATGGGTTATTTGATCGATGAACTCCAAGAGCATCGAGCCTTCAAATCAACAAGCTCTTGCTGAGGGTTTTCCTAAAAATGCGGTTTAACCGTCGCACTGCGAAAACGATCAAGTCCTTCGACGATTTCGCGCTTTGCATCATCGGGGCCGCCCCAGCCTTTGATTTTGACCCACTTACCAGGTTCTAGATCTTTGTAGTGTTCAAAAAAATGTTGGATCTGCATCAATCGCTCGGGTTGTAAATCCTCAGGGCGTTTCCAGTGTTTGTAGATAGGCAAAATCTTGTCAAGCGGTACGGCAAGTAGTTTGGCGTCGCCCCCCGCTTCATCATCCATCTTAAGCACACCAATCGGCCTGCAACGTAACACCGAGCCTGTTGTGACGGCAAAAGGCGTAATTACCAAAACGTCTACCGGATCTCCGTCTTCGCCAATGGTATGGGGAATATAACCATAATTACAAGGATAGTGCATTGCCGTCATCATGAAGCGATCGACAAAAAGTGCGCCAGTTTCCTTATCGACCTCATATTTCACCGGTTCGGCATTCATTGGGATTTCAATAATGACGTTGAAATCATCTGGAGGGTTGCGACCGGAGTCGACGCGATCAAGATTCATGTTTATGTTCCTACTTGAGAATCCGAAAGTATAACGAAGGCTTGTGTTTCATTTTCAAGGAGAGACTGATATGCGATTAGAAAATAAGGTGGTGGTGGTGACTGGTGGTGCCCAAGGCTTTGGCGAAGGGATCGTACGGCGTTTTGCAACCGAGGGGGCACGCATCGTTATTGCTGACATTCAAGCACAAGCAGCGCAGGATTTAGCACAGTCTTTACAAACTCAAGGTGTTTCTGCCATCGCGGTTAAAACCGATGTATCCAAGGGGCCCGATATGCACCACTTGGCAGCGACCACGCTCAATTCCTTCGGTCGAGTCGACGTGGTTGTAAACAATGCCGGTACCTCCCATCGCAATCAATCGCTGATGACCGTCGATGAGGACGAGTTTGACCGCGTATTTGCCGTCAACGTGAAAAGCATTTATTGGGCCGCCCAGGCCTTTGTTGGTCACTTTCGAGCCCAAGGCGCTGGCGCTTTTATCAATATTGCCTCGACCGCAGGTGTTCGCCCGCGACCCGGGTTGGTCTGGTATAACAGCACCAAAGGCGCTGTTATTACTGCCTCAAAGGCGATGGCCGTCGAACTAGCGCCTGACAGCATTCGGGTGAATGTGATTAACCCTGTGGCGGGTGATACACCTTTGTTGGGCACGTTTATGGGTGAGGATACGCCGGCAATGAGGGCAAAGTTTATTGCCAGCATTCCCTTGGGGCGTTTATCACAGCCTCAAGATATCGCTAACGCAGCACTTTATCTCGCCTCGGACGAGGCAGCATTTATTACAGGGGCCTGCCTCGAAGTTGATGGCGGCCGTTGCGTTTGAGCCGCTTCCCGGTAAAGCCCCGTAGCCTCTTCACTGCGCTCGGTTTGCTCAAGTAAGCGAGCCAGCGCGAGTCTTGTGCCAGGCGAATCATCCTTGGCCATACTTTCACGCAAGTAGGCCTCGGCTTTGCCCCATAGCTGCTGTTCGCTGCAAACCCTGCCAAGGGCAGCGAGCAAAGCAGGCTCGGGCCCCCAGCGCTGCAACCATTGCTCCATATTGTGTAGCTTTTCGCGGCCGCTTAATGCGTCGAGCCCGGCATATTGGTCAACGACCGTGCCACTGAAACGTTTCCGCAGCACGCGCTCAGCGATATCGGCGGCTGCCGAAAAATCGGCGGCGCGACGGAAAGCCTCGATCGCTGATTCGGCAATTGGCGATTCATAGGCGAGTTCGCGAGCTATTTGTCGCCATAGTGACTTGGTCGCGGCCAAGTCGGTGCCGGTTTGATTCAGGAGATTGCGCCATGCGCGCAAGCGCAACGCGGCAACGGCCGGCGCTGCCACCATTTGCCTGCGCTCGAGCTGCGAGAGCACGGGCAATAAGGCTTGCCATTTCTGTTCGAGTTCAAGTGCCGCCAGACGAAGGCGAAGTGCATGGACTTGTCTTGCCATACGAGGCTGCAAGCGGTCTAGTGCCGCAAGCGCTGCAGCACCGTCGCGATCTTGAATCGCGCAATCGGCTGCTAAAAGCTGTGCCTGATCCTTGAGACCGAATTCTTGAGCGCAGCGCTCGATCCACTGATCTCGGCGATCTAAGGCCCTAAGACCATGGCAAGCGCGAGCAGCAACTAGTGCAGCCGCTCCACCTTGCTCAGGCAGGTGCAAGGCAAGCTGGCTTTGCTTTTCGGCTCTTGCGAAACGCCCCTCAGCCAGCGCAACGGTCGCTTCGCGAAACGCAGCCAAAGCCCGCTCTCGATAGCGATGTTCACGATGTGACCGAACCCGAGCAGGCAGGGAAATCAATTGAACAAAGGCCTTGGATGCAAGAAACATC
>VGHV01000394.1 GCA_016868095.1 Betaproteobacteria bacterium | reverse complement strand
CAAACCAAGGGTTTCAATCAGCGTCTCGGGATTGCTAGCCTCACGCACCTGCAAACTGGCCGGCGTGGGCAAACCGAGAACCCCCCAGATTTGTTTGGTCCTGATTTTGTCGATCGCAATCGCCGAGGCCTGAACACCTGAGCCCGTGTAGGGAATCCCCAAGAGCTCAAGCGCGCCCTGAACCGTGCCATCCTCACCATAGCGGCCGTGAAGCGCAATGAAAACCCTCGCTATGCCGAGTGCTTTGAGCTGATCAAGCGGATGTTCGGCCGGATCAAATGCACGTGCTCGCACGCCATGCGAACGCAATGCAGCCAAGACGCCCTGCCCTGACCGAAGCGAAATCTCACGCTCGGCAGAAAGCCCTCCCATGAGCACGGCAACCTCACCTATCGATGCAGCAAGGCTTTGGGCCTCCTCGGCAGAAACCGGCTTCAGTGGCGCTTGCTTTGAGCTCATATCGCCTCCTTGCCTAGTCATCTTCATCCTCCGAAACAAGGCTGCGTTGGATGTTGGCTGCCAAACTACCAATCGATCCAGCCCCCATGGCAATCACCACATCGCCATCACGTGCCTGCTCGATGACGGCCTCTTGCAAACGCTTTAAATCCTCGCAAAAAAGCGGCTCGACCTTTCCTGCAACCCGCAAGGCGCGTGCTAAAGACCTACCATCGGCAGCGACAATCGCGCTCTCGCCCGCAGCATAGACTTCACTGAGCAAGACCCCGTCGGCCTGACCGAGGACCGCAACGAAATCTTCGAAAAGGTCGCGGGTGCGGGTGAAGCGATGGGGTTGAAAGGCAAGCAAAATGCGCCTTCCCGGAAACGCGCCCCGGGCAGCCGACAATACCGCCGCCATCTCGACCGGGTGATGACCATAATCGTCAATCAGACGGAAATAGCCACCGCCTTGTGCAGGCAAGTCACCATAGGACTGAAAACGTCTGCCCACGCCTTTGAACTCTCGCAAGGCTAAAAGCAGTGCATCGTCGGGCAAATCGAGCTCGCTCGCTACAGCAATCGCTGCAAGTGCGTTTAAAACATTATGTCGGCCCGGTAAGTTGAGCTCGACTTGCAAGGGCCCTCGCCCGTCGCGCTCGACCGCAAAATGCATGCTGCTGCCTTCAGTCCGGAGCGCGGAGGCGCGTAATTGGGCGTCTTCCCTACAGCCATAAGTGAGCAGCGGTTTGGAGATAAAAGGCATGATTTGACGCACGCCCGGATCGTCGACACAAAGAATCGCTGTACCGTAAAAGGGCAGGCGTTGGGTGAATTCGACGAAGGCCTGTCGTAAACGGGCCGGGTCGTGGCCGTAGGTTTCCATGTGATCGGCATCGATATTCGTAATGATCGCCATGGTGGGTGACAAATTCAAAAACGAAGCGTCCGATTCATCGGCCTCGACCACGATCATGTCGCCGCTGCCAAGCCTGGCGTTGACACCAGCGCTATTGAGCAAGCCACCGATGACAAAGGTCGGGTCCTGGCCTCCTGCTGCCAGCACCGAAGCCACAAGCGACGTGGTGGTGGTCTTGCCATGCGTTCCAGCAACAGCGATGCCTTGCTTGAGTTTCATCAACTCGGCCAACATCATCGCCCTGGGCACAAGCGGGATACGCCTAGCTCGAGCGGCCATGACTTCGGGATTATCAGCGCTTACGGCACTTGAAAGCACCAGGCAATCGGCACCTTCGGTGTGCTGGGCGGCATGACCGATCGCAACCTTGGCACCGAGGGCCTGAAGACGGTCAGTGACCGCCGAAGCCGAAAGATCTGAGCCCGAAATCTGATAGCCCAGATTCAAAAACACTTCAGCGATACCGCTCATGCCAGCGCCGCCAATACCAACAAAATGAATATGCCGGACCTTATGCTTCATCGCGCCTCCTGCATAAACTGGGGCTGATGCGTCATGAGGCCTCCCGATGGGGCTCAATAAGCTTGGTACAAGCCTCTACTAAGACGTCAAGCGCTTCGGTTTTTGCCGCCTGTTGGGCTGCCTGTGCCATTTGCATCAAACGCTGGCGATCAAGGGCTTGCAGTAAATCAGCCAGTTGCTCGGGGCTGAGCCTGTCTTGTTGAAAACACCAGGCCGCCTGGGCTTGAACCAGGAACTGCGCATTGCCGGTTTGATGGTCATCGACCGCGTGCGGGAAGGGGATAAATAGAGCAGCCACACCGGCTGCAGCGACTTCGGAGACAGTCATCGCACCGGCTCGGGCGATGACTAAATCAGCCTGAGCATAAGCACTTGCCATATCGCCAATAAAAGCCTGCACTTCTGCGATGACATCGGCCTTCTGATAAGCCTTTTGTAGCGCGTCTACATGCATTTCGCCCGCTTGGTGAAGGATTCGGGGCCGGTTCGCCCTTGAGATCAATGCGAGGGCTTTGGGCAATAAGTCATTGATCGCCTGCGCTCCCAGGCTGCCGCCAAGCACAAGCAGCCTTAACGGCCCTTGACGATTTCGGAAACGCTCAGCGGGGGGCGCAAGCCGTAAAATCGCCTCACGGACCGGGTTACCAACCCACATCACCCGATCAGCCTGAGAAGCTCCGAAGGAGCCTGGAAAAGCCTCAAAGACCTGGTCAGCAAGTCTAGCGAGGACACGATTGGTAAGCCCAGCCACCGAGTTTTGCTCATGAATCAGCAAGGGCTTGCCCAAGAGGCTTGCCATCATCCCGCCCGGAAAGGCGACATAACCACCCATGCCAAGCACAACCTGTGGCTTTTCGGCTCGCAGCGCAGTAATCGCCTGCGCAAACGCACGAATTAGCCGCCAGGGCAGCCAGCATAGCGCTGCAATGCCTTTGCCGCGAAGACCTGAAAACACTAAGGGGCGCATCGGAATGCCTGCCCGTTCGGTGAGCACCGCCTCCATGCCTGAGGGATTGCCAAGCCAAACAACCCGCCAACCCTGGGCGCGCAAGCGCTCAGCCACGGCCAAGCCCGGCATAACAT
>VGHV01000393.1 GCA_016868095.1 Betaproteobacteria bacterium | reverse complement strand
AACAGCGCCCGCTTCGACCGCGGCGAGCTGATCCTTATCGCCGAGAAAGACAATCCGTGCTGTACTTGGTACTGCTTCGATGAGTTGAACGGTCAGGGCGAGATCAAGCATCGAGGCTTCATCAACGATGAGTAGGTCGAGTGGGAGCGGATGATCGCGGTCGTAGTGAAAGCGATCAGCATGTGAGCTCGCACCAAGTAATCGATGAACGGTAAAGGCCTCCTTGGGGAGTTCTAGTGTCGTACGGATGCCTTCGGCCACCGTGGAGCGTTCTGTTGTTTGGCCGATGTCTTCGGCTGCCTTCGATAAAGCCTCAAGCATGCGGGAGGCTGCCTTACCGGTCGGTGCTGCAAGGCGAATACGGCACTGAGGATCCATATACTTCGCACAAATGATTAGTTTTAAAACGCTTGTGGTCTTGCCGGTGCCTGGTCCGCCACTGATCAAAGTGAATCCGCGGTTGATGGCAAGCGCGACTGCGAGCGCTTGCCAGTCTGGCTTAGCATCGCTTGCTCTAGGTTGCTGCGGAAACAAGCGCTGAAAAAAATCTTTTAACGATTGATCAATCGCCTGCTTTGGTCCGGTGTAGGTTTGTAGGAGCCTTCTCGCTAGCCGCTCTTCATAATCGAAGTATCGATTGAGGTAAAGACGATCCTGCTCATCTATCACCAGAGGTCGAATTGGATCATGTGATGTACTGAGCATGTTGCTAGCAAAGAGTGCTTCGCGCAAGGCCTCAAGGTTGCTCGGCCATTTGGCTACAAGTGGGGGCTCTAGTTCTGCCTTCCCGCCATGAAGCAAATCGCCGAGCGGCACACAGACACTTCCCGCAGAGCATGCAAGGCTCACTCGATAAGCTGCATGTTCGAGAGGCGAAACAACCTCAGCTGGCGCGCCCGAACGTTTCGCTATGGCTGCTAAATGTTGTGCAAATCCTCTCGCAAGCGCATCACTTGCATCGAGTTGAATACTCATCGCTTCTCGTCCATCGGTCCGCGCTTGGGGGGTTCTCCAAACAAGCGATCAAGCCTTGCAATGCTCTCGGCCTTGGGCTTTTTATAAAAGACACCTGCCGGACTTCGGTCAGCATTGCGCCAGTAAGGGCGTACTCCACGGATGAAAAGATAGAACACGCCACCAAAATGATTTTCATAACAGTAATTCTTAACACGAAGTCGCAGGTAGCGGTCAAGTGCAAGCGTGTAAATAAGGTATTGCAAATGATAGCGGTGCTCAAGCATGCTGCGCTTGAGCGGCTCGGGGCCGTAGTCGGCCATCCGATTACCAAGATGGTTTGACTTCCAGTCGATGAGAAAATAGCGACCATCGTGTTCTATAACCAGGTCGATAAATCCCTTTAAATAGGCCTGAAGATCTTGTCTTTGTAGGGCGACTGTTTCTGCCGGCATCTCAAGCCCATAGTCTTCGGCTTCCTGGCTTAGCAATTGATCAAGCCTTGAATGATCAAATGAAGCCGTATGGATCGTGAATTCAAGCTCAGTTAAGCGTCGGTACTTATCGATCTTGCTAAGTACAAGGCCTTGGCCGAGTTCGGTGTGAAGCACATGATCGAGCATGCCCATGGCCATACGATGCCATTTCGCATTACTTGCTTCGGGTGAGATGCCATGCTCAAGTTGAGTCGTGGGGCGAAGATCACGCGTGCGCGGGGAGCTTAGGTCCAGTAGTTGTGCATTCGCGAGCGCCTCATCAACGCGCTCTGGCCACGACGCTGGACAGTCAAATTCGATTGTTTCGAAAATTTGATGAAGACAGATGCCCGCGTTAGGCCCTTTTGGGAAGTGCAGCATATCGTCATCATCAAGCTTCGGTTCATACACTGACTGATCTGCTTGATCATGCGAGGGGTGCTCAGCTGTTAGCACGCTATCGGAACCCCGGTCGCGGTCAACGATAGAGCCGGGTGTATCCTCAGCGCGGTTCGCTTCAATAAGACTAATGGCATTAAAAGCGCTTGCCTCGTCGAGATCTTTAACTCTTGATTCGTGTTGCCGCGTCATGGCGCTAAAACTTGTTAAGCGCCACGAAGGCTGCGGCTTTGGGGGCTGGGGAGGCTCAATAAGCTCAGTGATGTCGTGGCCAGGGGCAAGGGGTAAGGAGCTCCCGATAGAGGGAAGTCTTGAAACTTTGATGCAGTCTTTAGCCGATTGGGCGAGTGCTCGCCATGCATTACAAATACTGCTCACGGTATTTGGATCTTGCTTACGGTTCTTATCAAAGAGCCAATCCTGTGGACTCAAATCATCCCCAGCAATCAGCCAATTGAGCATGCTGCTTGTGCTTTCTGAAGGGCTTGCTCGCTTCTCACTTGAAAGGTAGCAGCCTGCAACAAGATAACAACGATGAATAGCTCGCGTTAGCGCAACATAAATCAGTCGAATGGTTTCAGCTGCTTCGTCAAGAGCGATTTGCTCCTTGATTGATTCAAGCTTTTCATCGGCTTGCTGCTTTGAAACAAAGTGAATCGTCGGTCCATCGGTCGCATCGTTGAAGACCAGTACCTCATCACGCCGCTGTGATTTTCCGACTGTTGAATCCCATAGAAAGGGGCAAAACACCACTGGAAACTCGAGCCCTTTTGATTTGTGAATCGTGATAATTTGTACCAGATTACGATCAGACTCCAAACGAATCTGAACGTGATCATGTTGACGATCGTCGGCTAACTGACGCGCCAACCAGCCTAGAAGCCCAGCCATGCTGTTCTCGACTTGAGAGGCTTCGTGCAAGAGCTCGCCGAGGTGTAGGAGATTAGTCATTCGCCGTTCGCCGTCTTGACGGACCAATAGCCGGCTTGCGATCGACTCAAGTTCTAGAAATCGGCGGAACATGACCCCAAAGCCCCGTTGATGCCATAGATCGCGATAAAGATAAAACCGATCTATAAAAGGCAAAAGTTGCATATCATCTTCGAGGCTTACCTCAATCTGCTTTGCATCCAAACCCATCATTTCGGTGGCGAG
>VGHV01000392.1 GCA_016868095.1 Betaproteobacteria bacterium | reverse complement strand
AACCTCAAATTCATAAGCGTGTTTTGCTACATACTGGCGAGCTAGCTCCGGCGCTTTATCAAGACTGATCGTGACCATGGCTAAACCCCTGTCCCGTTGGCGACGGTAAAGGCGATCGAGAAGAGGGTTTTGACGTGCGCAAAACGGGCACCAAGAGGCCCAAAAAACAAGAATCAGCACCTTTGACCGATAGCTTGTCCAATCGATCTGCGTACCGTCAAGGCGCGTAAGCGGTAAAAATCTTGCCTGCTCACCTAGCTTCCATTCGGGAATCGGAAGCTGCACTACACTTTGTTGCGGTAGCGCACATCGCGGCCACGATAAAGCTACCCCGGCTTGCGTAAGGGACTTAAGAAGACTGCGCCGCTTCAACATCGAGCCACCTTAATCAAAGCTAAACTCAATAACGCTATAAGCCATTTGGCCAAGGTGAGCTCGCGGAGGTATGCCGCCAAGAAAACGATCATCATCGTGGGCGATCAGTAACCGGCAATCAGATCCAATCACTGCCATGCCTTCGGGCTTATGTGAAAAGTGAATGGTTGTGCCCTGTTGATCTCGCACAAGCACGGGCCTTACTCCCGCCAAGAACTGCGCTCGATGCTGAGTCAACAAGAACCCTTCCATACCTTTTTTGGACTCGGCACTTAATAAAAAGAAGAGCTGATCTTTGTCCGCGCAGTATTCGATCGACGACAGACCCCAGTCTTTGCTTGGGTCTGCTTTGGTTTCGCCACGAATCAGGTCGCGCGCTGACCAATCCGCAAGCACGCTCACCTCGTCAAGCAACTCAATGCTCTTGTCATGATTAATGCTGTATCGCATTGCAAGGACCAAAAAGCGAAACTTCGGCTCACGAAAGCTCAATCCGGTCTCACGAATGCCAAACATCAAGCGGCGTCCCGGCAAGGCGGCAAGCCCCTCAATTTTGAAATAGGGTGTTTTGATGACCGATTCAAATACAGAACGAAGCTTGATCGAGCTCACGACTGACTCCCGCTCGGTAGACTGGATCAATTGAGCTTGATCCACACGGCCGCGCGGCCAATAAAAAAAGGCATTGAATCGGTCCCACCCTGCATGAGCAGGATCGAAACGGTCAAATGCGGTGATGGCAAAGTCGATGGGGTCATCGACTGCCTGCGCAGCCGCTTCAAACTTTGTAGCTTGATCTAGGGGGGAAAAAGTACCAGCCATAAGGGGCGAGAGGCCGCCCTTTGAATCAATGCTTGCACGCAGGGCAACGGGTAAGGCAGGCAGTGGCTTATCGTTCAAAAACAATAACTCACCATCATGGTAAATGATGGCTGACACTTCGCAGCTTAGCGCCGGATCATCGCGTCGTTCTGCTGGCAAAAAGTCAAAACAATGGGCAATTTGATGCGACTGCCTGACAGCAGCCCTGAGCTCTTCGGCCAGCACACGATCTTGCAGAAACCCTAGCAACGCTAAAAACAACATCGAATGCGCTAGGAACTGCTTACATGTGCGCAGCCACACAGCTTGGTTTATAGACTCAGAATGAGCACAATCACGCTCGACAGTTAAGCCTTTGAAGGGAGAAAACATCATGTCAGGTGGCGCCCACGTCGATCCGTCCAATAAAAAAATCGCTTTGTTAATCTCTATTCTCGCCCTCATCCTCGCAATTTCTGAGACGCTCGGCAATGGGGCACAGACAAAAGCACTGGCGGCAAACATCGAAGCGTCGAATCTTTGGAATTTTTTCCAGGCCAAAACAGTTCGGATGACCGTACTACGAGCCACAGCAGAGGCAATGGAAACCGAGTCAGCAGGAAAACCGAGCCCGCAAGTGGCTGCGCAGATTGAAAAGTGGCGGAAAACAGCAGAACGTTATGACAATGAACCCGACACGAACGAAGGCAGAAAGCAATTGATGGCGCGCGCTAAATCACTTGAATCATCGAGAGATCTTGCGATGTCTGCTTATCACCAGTACGAAATTGCGTCGGCGGCTGTTCAAATTGCGATTGTGCTTGCATCATCTGCTGTGATCACCGGGCTAAGCGCTCTAAGTTTTGCGGCGTTCGGATTAGGCGTAGTCGGGGTTGTCTTCACCTTGATTGGGCTTTTCGCTCCAACAGCGGTCCATCTTTTTTAGCCACGATAGATTGTACGCTTCCCGCACCCTTCGCTTTTTCCTTAATTATTGTCAAACGATTATCGAAATGAACTGATCGATTTAGTCGTTATGCTTGGCGCTCCAAAACGCATTTGGACCTCCCATGATCGACCTATTATTTAGCCCCGAAGCCTGGATCGCCTTTGCCACGCTCACCGCACTCGAACTCGTCCTTGGCATCGATAATATTATTTTCATTTCGATCTTGGTTGACCGACTGCCGGCACAGCAACGAGAGATAGCCAGAAAGCTTGGATTAGCGATGGCCATGTTCATGCGGATTGGTTTGCTATTAGTTTTAGCATGGATAATCGGTCTTGTAGCACCCTTGTTCACAATGCTTGGCCAGGCGATATCAGGTCGCGATTTGATCCTGATTTCAGGTGGACTTTTTCTTGTTTGGAAAAGCACAACCGAGATTCATCATGCGATCGAAGGTGCCGAGACCACGACCCAGACAAAAACCAGTGCTGTTTTCTCATCAGTTATTCTTCAAATCATGGTGGTGGATCTCGTCTTTTCGCTTGACTCGATCATCACAGCAGTTGGCATGGTCGACGATGTAAGAATCATGATCAGCGCTGTCGTAGCATCGGTGGCCTTGATGATGGTCTTTGCAAAGCCGATCGGTCAGTTCGTGTCTGAGCACCCAACAGTAAAGATGCTCGCATTGAGTTTCCTGGTCGTCGTCGGCATGGTCTTGGTTGCCGAGGGCTTCGATCACCATGTCCCCAAGGGCTATGTTTACTTCGCCATGGCTTTCTCCCTCACGGTGGAATTGCTCAATATTCGACTACGAAAACGAGGTACCCCAGCCAATCTTCATGGCAGCCGGATTCCGGGGGA
>VGHV01000391.1 GCA_016868095.1 Betaproteobacteria bacterium | reverse complement strand
TATGACCTTCTTGGTCAGGCGCAGGTCAAGCTCATTGTCATTGTGAAAGTGCGCGAACTCACGTCCACGGAAAAAGATTGCTGTTGCACCCGAGACAGCAGATGGCTCAGCTGTCAGCCCTTCGATCGAAGCGAGCGCCTTCAGGAGCTCTTGCCTAAGCATGGTCGTGCGATGCATGGTTATTGCAGTGGCGGTTTGAATACTTGACTCGTCATGTCATCAAAGTTTTAGATTGTGTAACTTTTCTCAATAGCTTCTTTTAGCAGCCGCACGGGGCGTTATCGGGCGCCCGCCAGTGGTACACGTTCGTGAGCGAACCGTCCTCATTCTGCCGCTGGCAGGTGAGCCGCATGCCGGACCTCACAAGGACGCGCTGTGAAGCGAGGTTGTCAGGCGCTACGGTTCCGATGATGTGGAGCAAGCCGTGATTTGCGGCTCCGTAGGCCAGTAGAGCGGGAACTGACTCACTGGCATAGCCCTTGCGCCAGCAAGACCGAAGGAACGCGTACTTGACCTCTGGCTCGGGTTGGCCTCCGGGATGCACAAGACCGCAGAAGCCGACGACCAATCCGGACTCTGTGTCCTCCAAGGCGAACATTCCATAGCCACGCTTGGCGTAGTTGGCCTCGGTGACCTTAAACCACTGATCGCAGGCAGATTGAGTGAGGGGCTCGCCATTGCCGACCCAGCGCATGACCTCTGGATCAGAATATACCTGGTAGAGCGCATCGAAGTCTTCTAGGACCCAACGGCGGCAAAGTAGCCGTGTCGTACTAAAGAGCGGCAGGGGCAGTGATATCGTCATTTATCTTGGGTAGCCAACACGTGAAATGGACGGCATTGCTTACAACATATCGTTTAAAGGATCTAGGTGGTCGACCATACTCACACCAAACTCCATAAAGCGATGGCCAGCAACAATACTTGGAAAGCACGTCTAATAATCCGGAAAAAGCGATTCAAGATCCTCGGTGGTCCCTGCCAAGGCAGGGCTCGGCTTTGCCACATCAGGGCTAGCACCAAAATACCGATCACGGCAAAAAATGCATGTCGACCGCCAACACCAACGTGGCCTCCTTCCTGCATCTGCGCGCCGCGCCCCGAGACTTGCCTGGTTGAGCTTGTCTAGTGACATTGTTCCGGCAAATTGCCGTACAATTTGAAGAGTTCAGAGGAGAATTTACATGACCGCAAGAGCCGCTGTCGCCCCCCCACTCGCGCCAAAGCCCAGGTCTGCACGGCTGGAGGCTCGGATCAGTCATGACCTGCATGGGGCCGTCAAGCGCGCTGCAGAGATTCAGGGAAGAACCGTGACCGACTTCGTGGTCGATGCCCTGCAGTCTGCAGCCTTGCGGGCCATCGCGCAAGCCGATCATGTGCGCATGAGCATTGCCGACCAGGAGGCTTTCGCAAACGCGCTAATCGCCCCCGGCAAACCCAATGCCGCACTCAAGCGGGCTTTTAGCAAGGCCAATAAACTGCTGATGGATTGATGGTCGGCCCATTTGCGGTTGCGCCGCTTGATCCTGAGGCCGACCGCTCCGAATTTGCCTGCGGCGTCGAATCACTTGATCGCTACTTCAGAACCCAAGTCAGCCAGGACATCCGGCGGCGAGTGACCGCATGTTTTACGGCAGTCGATGCCGATGGCCGAGTGGCCGGCTACTACACGCTGGCTTCGGCCAGCATCTTGTTGACCGACTTGGCGGAAAGCTTGGTCAAGAAACTGCCTCGCTACCCCAACGTGCCGGCTGTCCGCATGGGACGCCTGGCGGTCGATCAGCGTTTCAGGGGAAAGGGGCTCGGCGCGGCATTGCTTGCTGATGCCTTGCACCGCTCGGCAAGCGCTGAGATTGCCGCGTTTGCGTTTGTGGTGGATGCCAAAGACAGGGCTGCCGCCGACTTCTATGCGCACCACGGTTTTCGTGCGACGGCTGGCAAGCCCTTGTTCCTGTACCTGCCGCTGGCTACCGTCAAAGATTTGGTCAGACCGTCCTGAGTATGGTGGCAGCGCCAAGACACTTGAGGGAACGGATCTGATGATTGCTACGGAACTTCACCAGAAAGTTGATGAGTACTGCTTCATTGCACGATCTGAGAATTTCCCTGTGTACTACGAGCCAACCTTAGATGTGGTGGCAAGCTAGCATAGTCAAACAGTGAGTTGAACCGATCGGTATAGATAGCGAATAGGTTTCAAAAGTCGATGTATCGTTTGCTGAAGTGGATGATGACTGCGTCTTTGTTTCGCAGCGTGCCCAACGGGTATGTCGTGCACATGATTTGTCATGGTCTATGGAATAGGAATGGAAATGAAGCTTGGTTGAAATGCTTCGAAGCGAGGAGGGCGTTGGTCAACTGCCCATAGACTTGCTTACGCTATCACTCATTGATAGCATTGGTTCGTGAATTCCAGACACCGAAAGACGCTTGCCGCGATCTTCTCCCGCCCTACGTCGGCATCGATTGTGTTCGCCGACATCGAGGCCCTAATCAAGGCATTGGGTGGTTCTATTTCGGAGCGGGAAGGTTCGCGTGTCCGGATTGATCTCAACGGAGAGCAGTGGCGCTGTCATCGGCCGCATCCTGGCAAAGAGGCCAAGCGGTATCAGGTGGAGGAAGCCAGGGAGTTATTGGAACGTGCAGGAGTGCGGCATTGAACACGATGACATACAAGGGCTATACCGCTCGCATCGATTATGATGAGCGCGACAACATTTTTGCGGGCCGCATTCTCGGCATTCGGACTATCATCAGCTTTCATGGTGACACGGTTGACCAGTTGCGGGCTGAGTTTGAGCTCGCAATCAAGGACTACCTTGCCGACTGCAAGGATCAGGGCATACATCCCGATAAGCCTGCTTCTGGCAAGTTGCTGCTGCGCGTCCCTCCAGAAATTCATGGTCGAGCACTCGTTGCTGCGCAGGCGGCGGGAAAGAGTCTGAATCAGTGGGCGACCGAGGTGTTGGAGCAGGCAGTTCAACCGACC
>VGHV01000390.1 GCA_016868095.1 Betaproteobacteria bacterium | reverse complement strand
GGCAACGCCACGGGCGTTTCCAGAAAGCGAGACGATACGGCGACGGATAAGGGCTAGCATGCGAGCTTCACAGCTTACCTGCGAAGTTCGGCTCGACCAAAAGGGATCGCCCATGCAAACACCTCCACAAGACCGTGCTACGCCAATCAGCTCAAAGCGACGACTCGAAGGAAAAGTCGCCCTCGTCATCGGCGCAGGTCAATCGCCAGGTTATGGGCTTGGCAACGGAAGAGCCTCGGCCTTGCTTTTCGCCCGCGAGGGAGCACAAGTGATTGCTGCTGACCGTGACAGCATGAGTGCTCAAGAAACCGTCGACATGATTCAGCGTGAAGGCGGATCGGCAGCCGCGTTTCAAGTCGACGCCGCAAGTGAAACCGAACTTAAGTCATTGATCGCGCATTGCATCGATCATCATCAACGCATTGACATCTTGCAAAACAACGTAGGCATTAGCGTGGCAGGGGGCGATGCCCAGGTCGAGCAACTCAGCGAAGCGGTTTTTGATCACATCATGGCAGTGAACTTGCGCAGCTGTGTGATGGCTTGCAAGCATGTGCTGCCCCATATGAAAGCCCGGCAATCGGGATCGATCATCAATATTTCATCGGTCGCTGCATACATGCAATACCCCTGGGTTACCTATAAGGCGAGCAAGGCTGCCATGATCGAATTCAGCAAACAAATTGCACTTCAATACGCCGCAGACGGCGTTCGCTGCAATGTGATTCTTCCCGGCCTCATCGACACGCCCATGGCGGTTGACACCAGGGCTCGCGCACAAGGTATTGCGCGTGAAACCGTAGCTGCGCAGCGCAATGCCCAGGTTCCCTTGCGGGCGCAAATGGGTACGGCGATGGATGTCGCCTACGCAGCTCTTTTTCTAGCTTCTGAAGAGGCTCGTTTTGTGACGGGCGTGGCACTGCCGGTTGACGGTGGGATGCTTGCGCGAATCGGATAAGCTGTCGTGGCGCAACGCCACTGAACCCAAGCTCGCTGGGCCCAAAGCCTTAATTGCTCAAAGCCTTAGTCGCCCAAAGCGCTTAAAAACGCCTTCAGGTTCGACGCCAGTTCGGGTCCAAGGTAGCCGCCCTCCTGAACTAGCAAAAGAGGCTTTTGCCACCCCCGCAATCGCTCTCCGAGCGCTGCGAAACCCTCAGGGGAAATCCTCATGCCTTGGAGTGGATCGGAGCGAGCGGCATCAAGGCCCAGGGCCACAACCAGGACATCCGGGGCATAAAGCGCGATGCGATCTAATGCTCGGTCAATGGCTGCAAGCCAGGGCGAATCGTCAGTGCCCAGCGGCAACGGTATGTTGAAGTTAAAGCCCTCTCCTGCATCTTCGCCGCGCTCCTGCGCATGGCCCCAGAAAAAGGGATAAAAGTCATGAGGATCTGCGTGAACAGAAACCGTAAACACATCCGATCGTCGATAAAAGATCGATTGCGTACCGTTGCCATGATGGACATCAACATCAAGTATGGCAGCCCGCGGGAACAGTTTCAATAATTGTTCTGTTGCAATCGCTGTATTGTTCAAAAAACAAAAACCACCGGCCATATCGGAAAAAGCATGATGTCCTGGTGGCCTGCAAAGCGCATAGCTCCTTTGATAGGCCCCTGAAGCGAGCGAATGTGCGGCTTCCAGCGCCACCTGAGCCGCGGCAAGCACACCTCGCCAGGTCCCAGGACCCATGGGACATGCCGTGTCTGCTTGATGCCAGCCCGCCCGGCCAACGATGCTCCTCGGGTAGCTGGCGGGCCGTCGTTGTGGATGAATATTGGGA
Source organism: Betaproteobacteria bacterium (assembly GCA_016868095.1). Classification (GTDB taxonomy): domain Bacteria; phylum Pseudomonadota; class Gammaproteobacteria; order Burkholderiales; family Burkholderiaceae_E; genus UBA3064. Next base: position 1,220 of record VGHV01000390.1, on the reverse strand, counting down.
ATGACTTCGGCTCCAGCACCTGGCAGTGACTGCCACTGGGCCCATGCATGCTGCAAAAAATCAAGATACTCAGGACTGTGTACGCTCGCAATCGGCCCAAGTCCCCAGTCGTTAGGAACTCGAACCGATAGGCCCAAGTCACGGACAGCACGCTCCAGAATCCGGGCTCTTTCAGGCTGCTCGGCACTGGGTCGAATTTGTCCTCGTACCAGAAAAAATTGCGGATCGTGCAAACGATGCTCTTCGGCTGCAATAACCTCAAGCATGGTGAGATCCAGGTAGGCTTGCTAATAAGCTTGTTTTGACTTCAATGCCAAAAGCAAGCCTCTCATGTGGAGCCTGCTGCCAACGTGTTAGTACCCGATCAAGTGTTAGTACCCGATCAAGGCACGCCTCAAAGTCAGGCAAAGTTTCAACCGCTTCCGCGTCGATGCCATAACCTTTCATGAGCGCGACGAAATCCGGATTGACGAGGGATGTACCGCGATGCCGACCGGGATAGTGCCTGTCTTGATGAATCCGAATCGAGGCGTAGGAAGCATTATTGGCAACAATGAAGAGGATCGGAAGCTGACGCTCAGCTGCAAGCACCATTTCTTGTCCAGACATTTGAAAACAACCATCACCGAGAAGACAAATCACAGGCCGATCAGGCATGCGCATGGCCGCGACCAGTGCAGCGGGCGTTCCGAAGCCCATGGCACCAACCAGTGGTGCCAACAGTCGCTGAGGCGGCGCAAATCGCCAGTGGCGATAGACGGGCGCTGCAAAAGTTCCAGCGTCAAGACAAAGCACCCAATCGGGCGCGGCCCGATGCTCGAGTGACTTGATAACTTCGACAAAAGCTAGGCCATCAGCGTAACTGCGCGAATCGGGCCAAGCGGCCCACTGCTTCCGATGCTCAAGCAAGGCTTGCTGCCATGCCTTGCGTTCACCGGTTTGTATGGCAGCTGGTTCACAGTCAATCAGCTGAGACATGATGTCGATTGGATCGGCCACGATCGGCCATTGCGCAGCGAAATGCTGGCCCACGACCGCATGGTCGGGGTAAACATGCACCAGTGCTTGTTGAGGCTGCGGCCATCTTGGAAATCGATAGCCCTGGGTCGTAATGTCGTCGAGTAAGGTACCAAGTGCGACGATCAAATCGGCCTGATCAAAGCACTCAATCTGCGACTTAGGATTAGCCAGACCGAGATCACCAGCATAAAGCGGATGCT
>VGHV01000389.1 GCA_016868095.1 Betaproteobacteria bacterium | reverse complement strand
ATGAACAAGTGATCGAGCTTGCACGCTATGCCCTCATCATCGAAGATCATTATCAAAGGCCCATGGATATCGAGTGGGGTCTCGATGGTCTTGATGGCAAGCTTTACATTCTTCAGGCACGTCCCGAAACCGTGAAGTCGCGGCAACAAGGAAAGCAAACGCGCTATCAGCTTAAGACCACCTCAGAGGTGCTGGCAAGTGGCCGTGCGATTGGACAGAAAGTTGGCGCTGGCATGGTCCGGATTGTTCGCGATGCATCAGAGATGGACCGAATCGGAGCAGACGACGTTTTGGTTACCGACATGACCGATCCCAATTGGGAACCCATCATGAAACGTGCTGCGGCTATTGTGACTAATCGAGGCGGGCGGACCTGCCATGCGGCGATTATTGCTCGTGAACTCGGCATCCCTGCCGTTGTTGGTTGTGGCAATGCGACCGATCAACTTAGTGATGGTGCGCTTGTGACGGTGTCATGTGCCCAAGGTGATACCGGCTATATCTACGATGGACTGCTTGAAACCGAGATCACCGAGCTTGATTCAGGAGAATTACCGCCAATTCCTACCAAGTTGATGATGAATGTTGGCAATCCTCAACTTGCTTTTGATTTTGCCCAATTACCCAATCAAGGGGTGGGCTTAGCGCGCTTAGAATTTATTATTAATAACGATATAGGTATTCATCCTAAAGCAATTCTCGACTATCCGCACGTTGACGCGGCCTTGAAGTCTGCTGTGGAGAGCGTCGCACGTGGATACGCTTCGCCGCGTGATTTTTATGTTGCAAGGCTTGCTGAGGGCGTGGCCACCATTGCCGCCGCTTTTTGGCCCAAAACAGTGATTGTTCGACTTTCTGATTTTAAGAGCAATGAGTACCGCAAACTAATTGGCGGCTCGCGCTACGAGCCCGAGGAAGAAAATCCGATGCTCGGCTTTAGGGGCGCAAGTCGATATCTTTCTGCTGATTTCCGTGAACCTTTTGCGCTCGAATGCGAGGCGATGCGAGTGGTTCGTAACAACATGGGACTTACCAATGTCGAGTTGATGGTTCCATTTGTGAGAACAGTAGATGAGGCCCGACAAGTGGTTGCCTTACTGAGCGAGCAAGGCCTATCGCGTGGCAGTGGTGCGGCAGAGGATGGAAGCGGCGCGCTTAAAATTATCATGATGTGTGAGCTACCTTCGAATGCCATCTTGGCGGATGCTTTTTTGGAGCACTTCGACGGTTTTTCCATTGGATCAAACGATTTAACGCAGCTCACACTGGGCCTTGATAGGGACTCGGGACTGGTTGCTGCTGCATTCGATGAGCGCGATCCCGCGGTACGCGTGCTCTTGTCGCAGGCTATCAAGGCTTGCATCAAACAGGGGAAATACGTTGGTATTTGCGGGCAAGGACCTTCCGATCATCCTGATCTTGCGCAATGGCTGGTGCAAGAGGGTATACAGTCGATATCCCTAAACCCAGACACCGTCATCGATACTTGGCAGTTGCTTGCAAAGGCCTGACTTGCTGCGAGCCTGGGTCTTAGATGATGATTCTTCAGGGGTTTAGCGCGAACGTGTATCGGTTTTCATAAGCCTTTGTCGTTCGCGCTGCCAGTCTCGCTCTTTTGCTGCCTCGCGCTTGTCGTGCTGCTTTTTACCCTTGGCAAGACCTATTTCAAGCTTGATTCGATGCTTGTTGTAATGGAAGTTCAGAGGAATTAAGGTGTAACCGGCACGTTCAACTTTGCCAATGAGCTTGCGAATCTCAGCAGCATGAAGTAAAAGTTTTCGCGTCCGAACCGGGTCAGGTTGTATGTGGGTCGAGGCTTGAGGCAATGCAGTGATGTGGGCACCGATTAAATAAAGCTCGGCTGCGCGAATCAATACATAGCCCTCTTTGATTTGCGCCCGGCCTGCTCGAATTGCTTTAACCTCCCAGCCTTCGAGCACAATACCTGCTTCGTAACGCTCTTCAATGAGGTAGTCGTGGAATGCTTTTTTGTTCTGGACGATTGTCATAGTTGCTTCATAGAATCGCGCATCTTAAGCTAAGAGACCATGCCCTGTATTGAACGTCAGGCCTTTGTACCGTACTCGCCGCAAGCAATGTTTGATTTAGTGGCGGCAGTTGAGCGCTACCCACAGTTTCTTCCATGGTGTGCGTCGAGCCAGATATTGCTTCGACGCGATGATGGGATTGATGCAAGTTTGCAGGTGCGCTTTAAAGGGATTCAGCAACATTTTTCAACCCGTAACATCCACCGGCCGCCCGGTCTCATTCAAATGCAATTGCTCGATGGGCCCTTTGAGCGACTCGAAGGGGCATGGTACTTCGATGGTATCGAGGTTGGCGATGATCACAGCCCGGGCCTAGATACTGCGCCAAAAAACCAGAGTCTGTCTGAGAATGAACCGAGCTCTCTCCAAGGCTGTAAGGTTCGACTGCGACTCGACTATCACATGAAGTCAGGTTTGTTAGCAAAGCTCTTTTCACCTGCCTTTGACATGATTGCTGCTCAGATGATGGATGCATTTTTGGCGCGAGCGGATCAGTGTTATGGCGTCTAGTACTGAAGCGATACGTGTTGTGGCCGCTGGTAGCACACAAGATCAAGCGGTCGTGCGTGTGTTTTGGCTCGACACTCAAAGTGCAAGCGGATTTCAATCCTTCAGCTTGACGTGGGCCGAGGGAAAACAGCTTGCGGATTTACGCGCCTCCTTAGTGGCAATGACGCTTACACCCGGATTTCCGCATCATTTGCTTGATGACCCCTCAGCCTTTTGCAGATGGGGGCAACGGCTACGTTGGACAACACCAATTCGAGGTGGTGATGAGATTGCGGTCCTTGAGCGTATCTCTGCCGATGCAAAGCAACGACGACATGAAAAGGTCAAGTCGCAACGGGCACTTGGATCACCGACAAAACTTCGTGACCCAATGGCCCAGGCTTCGATGAGCCGAACCCCCAAGCTTTGATGAACCGAATGCCCCAAATCGGGTTATCCCAGCTCGCCTATA
>VGHV01000388.1 GCA_016868095.1 Betaproteobacteria bacterium | reverse complement strand
TGGTGCCTGCAAGGACATTCTTTCGGGCGAGTCGCAGATGAGTCTTGCCTTGGGTGTTGAGAAGCTCGTGAGCCCCGATGCACCCGAGCGAGTCGCTTCAATTTTTGCAACAGGAATTGATCAGTTAGAACCCGAGCGCTGGCGTCGCTATTACCAAGCGGCTGGCGAGGAAAGCGGCAAGCCTTTCGAAACAGGACCCGGACGAACTTTGTTCATGGACACCTATGCGATGCAGGCTGCCTGGCATATGAAAACATTTGGAACGACACAGCGCCAAATCGCCGAGGCGGCATCCAAAAGCCATTTCCACGGCAGCCTCAACCCCAAGGCCCAGTATCAGTTCGAACTCACGGTTGATGAAGTGCTTGAAGATCGCGAGGTGAGTTGGCCGCTCACACGATCGATGTGCTCGCCCATGGGCGATGGGGCCGCAGCGGCCTTGTTGTGTTCGGCATCGATGCTCAAGACGCTGCCGGCGGATACCCAAAGGCGTGCTGTGAGGGTCCGCAGCTCCCAACTTTCAGGGGGCAAGTACCGGGCGCTTGACGAGCCAGGTCTGTCACGGGTGGCAGCTGATAAAGCCTATGCTCGAAGTGGGCTTGGCCCGCAAGATATCGACATCGTCGAGCTTCATGATGCCACAGCATTTTGTGAGCTTTATCAACTCGAAATGCTTCGCTTGTGTGAGTCTGGCAAAGGGGGAGACATGGCAGCCTCGGGAGTAACGCGGCTCGGTGGGCGACTGCCAGTGAATTTGTCGGGAGGCCTAATCAGCAAGGGTCATCCGGTTGGTGCTACAGGCTTATCCATGGTCTATGAAGTTTGCCTGCAATTGCGCGAAGAGGCCGGTAAGCGGCAGGCCCATGCGGCAAGGGTCGGTCTCATTGAAAACGGAGGTGGTGTTATGGGTTTTGATGAAGCTGTTTGTGCAGTCCATATTTTGGAGCGTTCGCGATGACTGTGCATCCAATTGATTGGAGGCCTGAAGACCCCGCTGTATTGGCAAATCCCTATCCGATTTTTCAGCGCATGCGCGATGAGGCGCCTTGCTATTGGAGCGTTAGGCTAAGGTCCTGGGTGATTACAAGGTATAACGATGTGAAGGCTATGTGCTTGGATAAAGAGCGTTTGTCATCAGATCGCCTTCGCCCTTTTTTTGAAAGTTTGCCGGGATCTGAAGCCTCACGCATATCGGAGATTATTCGCTACTTGTCCTTATGGATGGTTTTTAAGGATCCGCCCGAACATACCCGACTGAGAAGACTCACGGGCAAGGTCTTTAGTGCACGATTGATGCAGGCGATGCGTCCACAGGTTGGCGCGATTGCGAAGCAACTTTTAGATGCAATTGCTGAGCATGATGAAGTCGATTTGATTGCTGATTACGCGGGCCCTTTACCCTGTCTGGTCATCATGGCGATGCTTGGTGTGCCAGTCCACGCGTTAGGGGAATTAAAGCGGCTGTCAGATGAGATCGCGCTATTTATTGGAAGTTCACGAATGAGTTCTGATAAGTATGAAAAAGCTGAGCAGGCAACCAAGGAAATGGCAGCATTTTTCAAGGCCTTGATCGAGTCGAGGCGAGCCGATCCTCAGAGCGATGCCATCAGTGAGCTTGTGCACCTCCGCGACGCCGATGATCAGTTTAGCGATGACGAACTCATTGCAAGTTGCATTCTGATGCTTTTTGCTGGGCATGAGACCACCACGAATTTGATCGCCAACGGGATTTACTCTCTCATACACTTTCCAGATGCCATGACTGATCTGCGCTGCGACAGCAAATTGGCGTCAAATGCGGTCGAAGAACTGCTTCGCTACGATGGCCCTTCTGGCTCGCAGGTTCGCGTTGTTCGCGAGGGCTTTTCGATACACGGCGAGCATCTTGAGCCGGGGCAACGGGTCTTCATGATGCTCAATGCGGCTAATCGAGACCCAAGAGCCTACCCCGAGCCTGATCAACTTGATCTTAGGCGAGACGGCGCACCCCATCTTGCCTTTGGCTTTGGTACACATATTTGCCTTGGCTTTCCGTTAGCCCGGCTGGAAGGCGCTGTAGCCATTCCTGCATTTTTAGAGCGCTATACAAGGCTTGAGCTTCGCCAAGAGCCGGCGTGGATCAACTCGCTTGTGTTTCGGGGTATGAGGGAGTGCCTACTAAGCGTGAGACGGTGACAATAGAAGAGATATGCTAGGCTCCAAAATCCCTAGCTAATCCAAGTACTTCTCGAGCTTGATCCTCGGGCATGCCGCTTGCGATGAGCCGTGCTAAGGCTAATTGGAGTCCAGCAGCCTCGCCTTTAAGGATCCCCGCAGCCTCGCCTTTAAGAATCCCGGCAGCCTCGCCTTCCTCAAGCCCAAGCGCTTTACCTTTAAGGATCCCAGCAGCTTCACCTTTAAGGATCCCCGCAGTTTCACCCTCAGCCCTCGCCGCATGCAACTCCATCTGCTCAATCAAAAGCGCGCGCTCGCGCTCAAAGGCAAACTGCTGTTCAATCTCATCGGCGCTCATCGCTCTGAGCATATTGAGTGCCTTTTGTACCGGTGGATGATTCATTGACGACATGACTTGATCCTCCTGCCAACGTTTGAGAAAGTTTACCCAGAAAGCGAGGGCAGAGGCGAAGTTTTTGGACACAAGTCCAGGGTCGCCGCTTCCAGCGTCGCCACTTCTTGCCTCAGGATTTGCCCTCAAAGGGTTTTCCCTCGACGGCCCGCTCAGCACCCGCAAAGCTTTGGGTAACTCTAGAAAGTGCAATTGAAGTTCTTCGCCCATTGTGATCTGCGGCTGATCTCGATCACGAAGGGCAAAGCACCAAACATACTGCTCGGTGGCCAGGGGATCGGAGCCTTTGGGCTGTTCGGCACCATGAATCACCTCTTGCACATTGAAGTAGTCAAAATCCATGATGTGGATCCCAACCACGGGTCTGAGCGACTCATAGCCTTCGCCGGATTTAAGCTGACCGCTCAAGAGCTTTGCAAGGTAGTACAAGGACCTTGAGCCCCAT
>VGHV01000387.1 GCA_016868095.1 Betaproteobacteria bacterium | reverse complement strand
AGGCTTTGGGGCGGAAGGTCTCAGCCCGCATCTGACGCTCGCGCCTTTGCATCCACCAGCGGTAAATGTCAAGCCCAATGACGAGCTTAATCGCTAGTATGGCGGCGATAAGCAAGACGAAACCGAATCCTACGATTAGCACCACAGCGACTGCGAGCGCCAACACTGCAAGAAGTGCTGCAATGATTCGATCGCCCATTGAAGGCTGATCAACCGAATGCAACAACCAGGGAAATCGCTTCAACATGCAGCCTCGTAGGTTTCGTCGCGCGAGTGCTTGTGCGCGGACTTGATGAATGATTAAAGGGCTATCTTAACCAGATTCCATTGCCCTGCCTTGAGGTATGGTTCTAGTGTTTGGCTGCGCTTGCACGGTTTCTCTGCGCTCGCTTAGCATTGCGGAGTTGGTCCGAAATGCGTTGTAATGCATGGCTGATGGAAAGGAGCTGGGATGCCGAAGACGATTGAACTAATCTACGATTTCGTAAGCCCAAACGCGTATTTGATTTGGCAACCACTGCGTGAGATCGCAGCGAGACAGCAAGCCGACATCAAGATCACAGCCGCGTTTCTCGGCGGAATGCACAAATTGACGGGCAATGCACCACCCTTCATCAGAGATGCAGAGGTCAAGGGTAAAAATGAATATGCCAAGTTGGAGATGCAACGATTTATCGAAAAGCACAAGCTTCTTCGGTTTCGGATGAATCCTAAGTTTCCCTTCAATTCGATCACGCTTTTAAGAATGCTGGTATCGCTCCCAGGTGAAGAGCAAATCAAGTTCATCGAAGCCCTTAGCCCCGCAATTTGGGAAGAACAGCTCGATGTCAGCGATGCTACTGCCCTTGGGGCGGTGTTGACGGGAGCAGGTTTTGATCCCGATGTGCTTGCAGCAAAGGCGCAAGACCCAGCGATCAAACAATTGGTGATCGATAATACGGATCAGGCGGTTGCACGTGGATGTTTCGGGATCCCGACGTTTTTCGTGGGCAAGGAGATGTTCTTCGGCAAAGAAAGGTTAGGTCAGGTCGAGGAGTTGCTCGAAAAAGAATGATTTACTTGGTTGGCTTTCCGAAGCTTGCGAGGTAGGCCTCTGCTAAGGCGTCCTGCAGCGATCGTCCGGCCACATAGCCTGATAACGCTGCCGGTCGCTCCACGCCCTCTAGCAAGCGTGTGCAGGGCTCAGGCGCGCCGAGGATCGTAGTCACCGGGATTCGTTCGGCATAGATCGAAAGCGCGTAGTCTTCATCATCATCGACGACGCCGCGTGCTCGGATTTTGGCCGATGCCTGCTCGATATCCATAAAGATCACCGAGGTCGCTTTGATCTCCTGCGCAGATGCCTGCCGAAGCGCAGCCGTGCGTTGGGGAAAAAGCCGATCGACCATCATCACCAAGGCACGTTCTTTCTCTTGCGGATCGTCGAGCAGACGAGCCTTACCGAAAGCCATGACCGAGCGGTAATCGGCTGAGTGGTTAAACCCAGACCTTGCGAGCACCAGCGAGTCAAGTTGCGTGACAGTCAGACATGCAGGCTCACCATCGGCCAGATTTCGCAGCATGCGACTTGCGCTGCTACCGTGCCAGTAAAGCCTGCTTTCCTCACGCCAATAAAAGGTTGGCGTGCAAAATGGCTGACCATCAATAACATAGGACACATGGCAAAGCATCGCCGCATCGAGCAATGCATGTATGGTGTCATAGTCGTAAAAACCCCTGTCATGCCGCCTCTTAACCTGATTGCGCTCAGTTATGGAGTAGCCGTCTTTACTTTGTTTTATAGAGGTCAAAATTTCTCCTTGACGGCAAGCCGCATCGCTTGACCCAAGCCCTGAGATCCCTTGGCAACAAGGGTATCGGCCGCACTAAGGCGATCCCTTGGCTCACGGTTCTGACTCAACTTGGCCTTGCCCTCCATCCGGGTGATGGCGACTTCGATGCCTACAATTGCCTTGAGCATACCGTCGATGTAATCAGGCGCTGAGTCACCCATCCTCCAGGGCTTGGACTCACTCGCTTCATGGGTACGCGTCAAGCGGGCTACAACGCCTCGCACAAAGCGCTCCTCATCCATGACCGATAAGCGGCCGTAGACATGCACCACCTCATAGTTCCAGGTAGGAACCTGTCGGTGTGTCTCGTGCTTACTCGGATACCAGTTGGGCGAAATATAGCTCTCGTTACCACGAAAAATCACGAGGACATCGGCCCCGCCACTGCATTGCTGCCAAACGGGGTTTGCCCGCGCAACATGCGCGTTTAGATAACCGTGCTCACCCTGATTCAAATCAAGCTCGAAGGGAATATGGTTTGCATCCAGGCCATTTGCACCAGCCGTGATTAAGGCGCCAAGTGGATGGGCTTTTATCATGGCGTGTAGGACTTACGGTTCAGCGATGGCAAAATGTGCCGGGATATACATACAGGGCTCTTCGATGGTAGCGCGACACTTCGATCTTGCAATCTAACGGTATGTATTTGCAAGTTGCGCTGTTCTATCTTGCGCATGCACGACAAACGACCGACAGCGTCTCAAGCTCGACTGACGCTTCGCAGGTTGTCCTTCAAATATTCGGGAACACGCTCATCAAAGCCCAGAGCAACCCGACGAACTTCGGGAGAATCGGTAGGCGCATGACCGACACCGAGCACTGATGCTCGCGGCGGATCAACAGCAACAACCGTGCCTCCCACCCGGCCGATTTGCGTGATCTCACATTCAACATAATGCCCCGGTCCGATGCTTCTTGAGTGGCAAGGTGTACCCATCAGGATGACGTCGCCCGGTACAAGGGTGATGTGGCGCGCCAGATCGGCAATCACATAGTGAGGCCCCCAAATGGTTTCTTCCCCTATCGAGGCCTCCTGCACAACCAGGCCGTCCACAAAGGTGCGAATCGTTTGTTCAAACAGGTTCACACCTCGCACGATGCCTGGCCCGATTGGCAATAAGGTGTCAGCCCCCTTCACACGCAGCATGCTGCCTTGATCGGTATCGCGAAAGTCCTGCAAGCCCATGTCCAA